>JABGUO010000409.1 GCA_018646565.1 Opitutia bacterium
CATTGGGGAGATGATAAACCTGCCGCTCTTAACGGATACAATTTTTTAATTCTTGATGGAAAATCAGGCAAATGGGCTGACACCACTGATTTCTCAGGCAAGGTGAAGGGATATGTATGCGAATGGAAAGGTTCAGCACCTAAGAATGCGGGTCCAAAAGACTCTGAACTCAAGTCTCCCGCCAAGAAATAACTTTTCAATCATTTCAAATAAAAAAGCCGAGCATTGCCTCGGCTTTTTTATTACACGGAACTGGTGTTGTATCTCTCGGTCCAATCAGTTGCCCATTTTGCAAAAGTACCCGCCTTGATTTGCTCCCGGGCATTTTCCATAAGTTTTACAAAAAAACGCAAATTATGCAAAGTGAGTAAAACTCCACCCAAAGATTCCTTTGCCATAAATAAATGGCGAATATAGGAACGAGAAAAATTTTGGGACGCAAAACAATCTGTCTCCGAATCTAATGGACTGAAATCGAACTTAAATTTTTCATTTCTTATATTCATACTACCTGTCGATGTGTAAGCAGTACCATGCCTCGCAGCTCGACTTGGTAATACACAGTCAAACATATCAATTCCATATCCCACCATTTGTAATAATTGAGTGGGAGTACCGACTCCCATTACATATCGAGGAAGTCCATCGGGGAGAAAGTGAACCGTAGAAAATACTTGTTCAAGCATTTCTTCCTCAGATTCCCCCACACTGACTCCCCCAATTGCATACCCTGCAAAACCTACCTCCTGCAATTCCATCGCAGAACGTTTCCTTAGTTCTGGAAAACGTCCCCCTTGTACAATTCCAAAAAGTTTTCTTCCCTCCGAGATGGCATCTGTTTCTTGCCACGCTGAATTACAAGAACGAGCCCAATTTGTAGAACGATCGACCGCCTGAGATATGTCACTCTGGGATGCTTCCGCCGGAGGACATTCATCCAAACACATGGCAATATCTGATTTGAGGGCGTCCTGAATTTCGATCGCTTCTTTCGGTCCCAGGAAAACTTCTCTTCCATCGATATGAGAATTAAATCGAACTCCTTCATCACTTAACTTTCTTAACTTTGCCAAGCTAAAAACCTGAAAACCCCCACTATCTGTGAGGACAGGGCCCTTCCAATTCATAAAACGTGCAAGTCCACCTGCTTCCCTAATCACCTCTATTCCGGGCCTCAGATTTAAATGATAGGTATTCCCTAAAATAATCGACGCACCGATCACATCAGATAGATCACGGGGAAGAATACCTTTGACTGTAGCCTGTGTTCCTACTGGCATAAAAACTGGAGTGGAAACTTCTCCACCGGGTAGCTTTATGGTAGTTAAACGAGCATTATTTAAGGATCGATTCTGGACTGGTGGGATTGACTGCATTATTGGAAAGATTGATTAGATAGAAGATCTATTTGCCGGAGGGCTCATTTCATACAAGGTATTATTTATAACATAAGGAAATTTGGATTGTATTGTTAGGGAGAAGTAAAACGGCCCAAAAGCAGTTCACTCATCTAGTAACATAATACAAAAAACTCTCACTACAGTAAGAAGTATCGAGTGCCAATGGGAAGAAAATTATTATAATAAATTTTGAATTCAAGGAAATACCAAAACTAATTTCATTGAAAATAAAACTTTAAAACAATTTCGTAGTAAAAAATAGAAAACAAGGAATCTACTAAGTATTGGATTCTATATTTATCAATTTGAGCAAATGCCAGTCTTGCATTATTGATAAATCATAAAACAAGAATGAAACGATTTGACAAAAATTTCGATATTTCCCTATTCATTTAGATTACCAAGAGTAATGGCTAATTTTGATATTATAGGGGATGTGCATGGTTATGCTTCTTTGCTCATCGAATTATTGCAAATACTGGGATACGAAGAAAATAAGGGAACTTTTGTTCACCCGCTAGGTCGTAAGATTATTTTTGTGGGGGATTTAATCAATCGAGGACCGGACACAATTGAAGTCCTAAAAATCATACAAAAATTACATTCAAGCGAACAAGCTTTTGCTGTGCTCGGAAACCACGAATTTCGCTTGATTCAACAATTTATAAAGGACCCAACACTTGTAGACCCGGCGACCAAGCCATTTATTCCATGGATTCAATCTCTTCCCCTATTTTTAGAATTTCATGAATTAAGAGTAGTGCATGCTGCATGGCATTTTGCCTCAATTAAGAAACTCAAAGATCAAAACGTAGGAGATGAAAATTTTATCAGATCAACTTTTGACTCCGAATCAGACCTCGGACAAGCAATCGATATAATCTTGAGGGGAATTACAGTTCCAATTCCAAACAAACTAAATTATTTGGATCGATTCGGAATTCAGAGAAAGAAAGCACGTATTCGGTGGTGGGAAGGCGAGAAAAACAAAGTTAATGGGGCGAATTTTTTTCCCAAATCCAAACAGTTACTTTCTGAATCCTTTGCGATTCAATCCTCTCAAATTGGGCAGGAATATTTACACGATGATAAACCGATATTTATTGGACACTATTGCCTGCCTGTAGATGAACCAAAAATAATTAATAATGTAGTTTGCGTAGACGGTTGTGTCACCTGTGACCAAGTTTTGTGGGCATACCGATTTAAAAGCGGTGAGGAAATATCCGACATGAACTTGGTCCAAACTTCAAAAGCGTGAATTAATTTGAAAAGTGCTTCATGTCAGGAATTGCTATTTTCTCCCAACTTGACTTCCAACGATTCCATTTTTCAACTCCGTCCAGATGTGGGTGCAGATGTCTTTTACAGCATGCGTAGTCAAACATTTCTTTTGCTTCATCAATATTATGAGCTAAAAAATATTTATCAGAATGGCCCACTGCATTTTCGAAATGATAATGAAATTTGAACTCTTCTAGGTTTGGTTCTCGATTAGATTTCATATAATTAATATAACCCAATTCGAATGAGTTTTCAAACGGAGTGTCACATTTTTTATAAACTCACATCGCGCTTTATGAGAACAA
The DNA here is from genome assembly GCA_018646565.1 of Opitutia bacterium. Taxonomy (GTDB): domain Bacteria; phylum Verrucomicrobiota; class Verrucomicrobiia; order Opitutales; family Seribacteraceae; genus Seribacter. The sequence continues at coordinate 2,990 of JABGUO010000409.1, forward strand.
GCAGGAACGCAAAAAAATAGTGATAAAATCCTAGCTCGCTCGATTTTTTTGGAAAAATAACAAACAAAAAAAACTTTAGGAAACTTCTTCCTCCTGCACTTCCCATTGCGAACTCCAACGATTCCATTTCTCGATCCTGTGTACAGTTGAATTCATCTCATTTTTCTGGCAAACGAAAGAAAACATTTTCTTTGCGTCCTCTGTTTGGGTTGCCATAAAATACTTTGTGGCAAGATCCACAGATCCTTCTAATTCGTAAACCACTTTAAATTCCTC
>JABGUO010000410.1 GCA_018646565.1 Opitutia bacterium
ATCTAGTCCGAAACCCGTTAAATCGTCAAATCGCAAGCTTGGTTTTTAAGCTTGTGCATTCCGAAGGTAAGACTTGGGATATTCTCTCAAGCCCGAATTGAAAACCAAACTATCAATCATGAAAGTATCTTTATTCCTCTTTCTAATACTCTCTATTTTTACGGCAAATAAAAATTTAATATCCAAGGAACTACCCTTTGGGGTCAGGCCTAATATCGTACTTATGATAACCGATGATCAAGGTTATGGACCAATAGGAAAGCACGGCAATCCTTGGATCCAGACACCTAATCTTGATAAGCTACACGGGCAAAGCACCCGGTTTGAAAGGTTCTTGGTCAGTCCCACCTGCTCGCCCACCCGAGCTGCCCTTATGTCGGGCCGTCACCCCATGAAAAATGGAATTACTCACACCATTTTAGAAAGGGAAAGGATGGCATTAAGCACGGTGATCCTTCCTCAGGTGTTATCGAAGGCGGGCTATGTTTCCGGGATATTTGGCAAGTGGCATTTAGGGGACGAGGAGCCCTACCAACCACACAAGCGTGGTTTTGACGAAGTCTTTATTCATGGAGCAGGTGGAATTGGACAGAAATTTAATTGCTCATGTGCTGATGTTCCGGGTAATCAATATTTTAATCCAACCATTCGTCACAATGGTTCCTTTGTAAAGACTAAGGGCTATTGCACCGACTTATTTTTTACTGCTGGATTGGGATGGATGAAAAAAATGAAAGACCAAGGAAAACCCTTTTTTGCCTACATCACGACGAATGCTCCGCATGGCCCTTTTATTGCACCACCCCAAAATGCAAAACGATTTACTGATCTTGGTTTCTCAGAAAGAGATGCCGGATTCTATGGAATGATAGAAAACATCGATCAGAATATGGGGCAGCTTATGAGCAAGCTCGACGAATGGAACCTCGCCAAAGACACCATCCTTATTTTTATGTCCGATAATGGCTCAGTTGGGGGAATGGTACGAGAGGGCTCCAAGCTTGGAATGTCCAAGGAAGGTAAGCCTATGGAGGGGTTCAATGCGGGGATGAAGGGTGCAAAAAGTTCGGCTGATGAAGGTGGGGTTCGCGTGCCATTTTTTGTTCGTTGGCCAGGCAAATTCGCAGCCGACCAAGCGATTGAAAGGATTTCCGCTCATATTGATCTTTTACCCACACTTGCTGATATTGTGGGAATTGACCAGTTACCCAAGGGGCAAGTCGAGGGACGGAGCCTCCTACCCCTAATCAAAAATCCACAAGCCAAGTGGAAGGACCGCTATCTTTTTACGCAGGGTGCCCGTTGGAAAACCGGTTCCGAACCGACTGATCATATGTGGAAGCGTTTTGCAGTTAGGAACGAGCGTTTTCGCTTAGTGGAGAACAAGCTCTACGATATGAGGAAAGATCCTTCGCAACTTATGGATATTGCGGACAAAAAACCCAAAGTAGTTCATTCGATGCGGTTAGCCTACGAAAAGTTTTGGAAGGAAACCCGCCCCCTTATGGTGAATGAGGGAGTTCCCATGTCTCCAACCCAGCCCTACCATGTACTTCATGCCAAGCAGTTAGAGAATGGCGGTATTTCGGACTGGAACGCACCCCAACTTTAACTAAAAGAATCAATGGCCATTAAAAAGAAAATTAGCTAAATCGAGGGTGTAAATTTGACTTAAATAGTTGTTTTTGATGGTTTAAGTATGACTCTGTCATGAACATACTTTTCCGAACATTTGCCTTCTTTTGGTTATTACAATTCGCTAGTTCAAGTTTGGGGGCAGATACCAAGAAAGTCGCGTTTTTTGAAAAGAAGATTCGACCCATTTTGGTAGAGAATTGTTACGAGTGTCATTCGGAAAAAGCCAAAAAAGTAAAAGCAAATCTATTTCTCGATACGCGGGCGGGTTGGATGCAAGGGGGTGACAGCGGAACGGTAATAGTACCCAAAAAGCTCGGTCAAAGTTTATTATTTAAGGCAATAAGTTACGAGAATAACGACCTGCGAATGCCGCCTGATGGTAAGTTGTCTAAAGAAGCGATTAAGAATCTCCAAAAATGGATTTTGGAAGGAGCGATTGACCCAAGGGAAAATGAGATGGGAATGGAAAAAAAACAAAACCCTATTTCCTTAAAGGACCTAGCAGATGTACGGGACTACTGGGCTTTTAAACCGGTTCAATCTGAGCCAATTCCCAAAGTTAAGATGGTGGGATGGGCTCAAGATTCAATCGACTATTTTGTTTTGGCAAATTTGGAGTCAAAAAAATTAACCCCCTCGCGGTATGCGGATAAACATACTTTATTAAGAAGGATTTATTTTGACCTCATCGGATTACCTCCAAGCCCAAATCAAATTAATGATTTTATTTCTGATCGCTCTTCGAATGCGTTTCCAAAAGTGGTCGATGAATTACTCGGCTCACAAAGGTTTGGAGAAAGGTGGGGCCGACATTGGCTCGATGTTGCCCGTTATGCCGATACTATTGGTGGAGGCCGGAACAACCCTTTTCCTAATGCCAGCCGTTATCGTGATTATGTGGTAAAAAGTTTTAATAAAGACAAACCCTTTGATCGCTTCATTATAGAGCAAATTGCGGGCGATTTGATGCCTTCAAAATCTAAATTGGAATATAATGAATATCTTACCGGTACGGGATTTTTGGCTCTCGGTCCGCATAATTATGAATTACAGGACAAGGAACTCTTACGCATGGAAGTGGTCGACGAGCAACTAAGTGCGGTGGGTCGGGCATTCATGGGCATTACTATGGGTTGTGCCCGCTGTCATGACCATCCCTTTGACCCGATTCCAACAAAAGAATACTATTCTATGGCGGGTATTTTTCGGAGCACCAATAGCTTGGTTCCAGGAAATGTAGCTAGTTTTCATGAAAGAGTATTGCAGGATGACTTTGGCACCCAACGAAAAGAACACGTGAGAGTCTTGGCTTCGCTTGAGGAGAGATTACAGGAAGCTATCTTAGCAGTTAGGTTATTGGGAGGTAAAAAGATAAGTTTGATTAGAAAAAAAAGGAATTTAGACCCACTTTACTTAGACGGAATAGTAGTGGATGATTCAGATGCCAAACTAACCGGTAAATGGATTTCCTCGACTCACACAAATGGCTTTGTGGGAAAGCGATATTTGCATGATGACAATAAAGGTAAGGGTACTAAATCGATTACTTTTTCGGCAAATATTCCTCGCAAGGGAGAATATGATGTTCAAGTTTCATACACCGTTGGTTTAAATCGATCAAACAGAACTCCGGTGACCATTATGCATGCGGATGGCGAACAGAAAGTCCTACTTGATCAAACAAAAGCCCCTCAAATACTGGGAGCGTTTAAGTCGGTTGGAAGATTTAATTTCGACAGGAGAGAAAGGGAGGTCGTTCAGATTACAACTGAAGGAACGAGGAGGGTTGTAATCGCGGATGCGATCCGCTTGGTTCCAGTAATGAAAGTGCCTTCTACCGATAAAACGGCGAAAAAAAGTACTGCTGATTCTAAAAAAAACAACATGGTTAAATTTCAGATTAAGAATGCAGAAATTCGAGTCGAGGAACTGAAAAATTTAATCGTTGAGCACAATAAGAAGGCTCCGCCTAAAGCTCAAAAGGCATTGTCAGTTCGAGAGCAGAAGGCAGCTGGTGATTGGCATGTTCACCTTCGTGGAGGAATCCGTAATTTGGGACCGATTGTTCCGAGGGGATTTTTGGTAGTCGCAACTCCGAAGCATACATCTCCATTTCCCCAAATACCAGAAGGATCAAGCGGTCGTTTAGAACTTGCCCATTGGGTATCCTCTCCTCAAAACCCCCTCACTGTTCGAGTATTTGTCAACAGAACTTGGCGTCATCTTTTTGGTCGTGGAATCGTATCGAGTACAGATAATTTCGGGAAAATGGGGAGTCGACCTACCCACCCAGAACTTCTCGATTACCTAGCACAATTTTTCATTGATAACAAATGGTCTACCAAAAGACTTATCCGCAAAATTGTACTTTCGAAAACATATCAAATGTCTTCCTACGCAAATGAAAAGACATTGAAGGAGGATCCGGAGAATCAACTATTTTCTAGACAGAATAGACGAAGACTGGAAGCGGAGGCAATTCGAGACGCCATGCTATTGGCAAGTGGGCAGATTACGTTTGAAAATTCGAAGGCAAATCAAAATCGTTCATTGTTTCAA
>JABGUO010000411.1 GCA_018646565.1 Opitutia bacterium
AAGAGCGAGAACTGCAGTCGTTTTACATCGAAGTGATCGCTACTCCAGGAACCAGGCAAAAGAAACAAAATTAGGATATTATATGCAAGACCGCTAAGTGCTTAGGAACTTGTCCACGGATTGTAGTCAGTTTGGAAACATCCAGCCTAAAACTTTCTTTACCTTAATCTCTTCAAAAGTTTTCTCTTTTTCTCCCGCAATAACCTTTAGGCCCAATGCATATTTTCTATCCTAGTATACCCAATTAATAGCGAATTCCCAGTAAGGAATACGGAAGAAATTGAATGACTAGACCAAAATTAACTTTCCCATTGCAGGGAATTTCAAACAGTTATTCCCGTCTGCAAAATTAGTTTATTCAGTGGCTTTTGGAGAATTTAAATTACGATTCACCATCGCCTGAAGAAGATAAGGGTTTTCTTGCCGATCTTCACTGTGTGCAATTCCCCCAATGGGTTCCCATCCCTCCTGAATCGCCTCATTTACTTTTTCTGACAGGGTGGAAGTTGCTGACTCCATTGCTCCACCCCCCATCACTCCTTGGCTAGCATCTTCGATAATTACTTTATATTGCATAATGGATCTTCTCTATTTGTATGATTAATTTAAGAACTTTTCTTAAAAACGGGATCACCTTGGATCTTAATTGAATTTAATTTGGTTCCTTTCCCAAGGGGCCTGGCTTTTATTCCAGTTAATTGAAAATTTTCTCCTTCCGCCTTCAATTCAAAGCGTAACCGGAAAGGTTTTTCTTCGGGACCGTCAAATGATATCCAGATCATTGGCTCTCCAAAAGTTTTTTCCTCCATCCATGTCCCAACCAATGGAACAGGAAAATATCCAACTATTAAAACTTGTTTGTCATCTTTGAATTGAAGAGTCACTTCCTTGCCTTCCACTAGTCCACTGTAACTGCCCTGGATATCCTGCCCACATGAAGTTAAGAAAAAAATGATCAAAAAAATCAGAGCCGACGAATTAGATATTTCTTTCATATTTTTAAAGTTAGCATTAATTTCGCCACGAAGGCTATTACAAATTATAAGGCATATTAGAACGAATATAATAATTCAGAGAATTCGAATCGCTAAAAATTTGCGATATAAAAGAGTTACGCAAAAACCAAATTCATAACTAGATGTACAATGTCGACTTTACCGGGAGTAATATTTCGCCAATGCCTCCGCCACTTTTATGCCATCAATCGCGGCACTCATAATGCCTCCCGCATAACCTGCGCCCTCCCCCGCCGGGTATAGCCCGGTAGTATTAACCGACTGAAAGGCCATGCTGTCTTTTTCCACATGTCGCCGAATACGGATTGGTGCACTGGTCCGAGTCTCAACTCCAGTAAGTAGAGCATCAGGTCGGTCAAATCCCTCGATTTGTTTCCCAAATTCCGGCAAAGCTTCTTGTATCGCTTTAATTGCATAGGATGGCAAGACTGCAGGAGCGTGATTTCCTGTCAGGTCAGTCAGCTTAACACCCGGTTTGTAGGAAGGTATAACATCGCCCAATTTCTGACTGGGTCGACCCGCCAAAAAATCGCCCACCAATTGTCCGGGTGCAAAATAATTCTCCCCACCTAATTGAAAAGCAATCGATTCAAGGTTCCTCTGGAATCCAATACCTGCCAAGGGGTTCTTCTCATCCGCACCAAAATCCTCAGGTTCAATCCCAACCACAATGCCAGCATTTGCATTTCTCTCCAACCGGGAGTATTGACTCATTCCATTCGTCACTACCCGACCAACCTCTGAGGTCGCTGCCACAACAGTTCCACCCGGGCACATACAAAAACTGTATACACTTCGCTCGTTCTTCGCATGATGAACAAGCTTATAATCTGCTGCACCTACATGTTCCACTATTTTCCCAGGATGCATGGGGTAACGATCCTCATTTCCGAATCGTGCACGGTCAATCACCCCCTGTGGATGTTCAATACGAAAACCGATTGAAAATGGTTTTGGCTCTACAAAAACACCACGGGAATGAAGCATTTCAAAAGTGTCACGGGCACTGTGACCAACCGCAAGTACGACTTGATTTGCATCAATTTCCGACCTCTCACCGCTTATCATATTCAAGGTCTCTAACCCTCGAATTCCACCCGCTTCCACCACAATATTTTCCACTCGGCTAGAAAACCGGATCTCTCCTCCCAGACGCTCAATCTCACTGCGTAAATATTCCACAATTTTCACCAACCGAAAAGTACCCACATGGGGCTTACTCACATATAAAATCTCTTCCGGCGCACCACCTTTTACCATTTCCTCCATCACCTTACGCCCCAAATGCCTTCGGTCTTTCGCTTGAGTCCATAATTTACCGTCCGAAAATGTACCCGCGCCACCCTCGCCAAACTGTACATTACTTTCTTGGTTGAATATTTGTTTTCTCCAAAAACCCCAAGTGTCCTTAGTTCGTTCTCGTACTGCTTTTCCTCGCTCAATCACCAATGGCCTTAATCCCAACTGAGCTAAGGTTAATGCAGCAAATAAACCACATGGCCCAGTACCCACAACCACAGGTCGTTTGTACCCTGGAGTATTGGTATAAGAATTTCCCTCAATGGCAGAAAAAACCGGCTTGTATTCCATATCCGGAGTAATCTGCAAGTGACATTTTGAAATAAGGAACGAAATGTCAACCTCCGCAGAAAATTGTAGATCTACCGTGTAGATAAAATGAATATTTGACTTTTTCCGGGCATCGTATCCTCGACGAAAGACATGAAGATTTAATAAATCTACATCCTGCAAACTAAGAATACTCAGGACTTCAGAACGTAAATCGCTTGGATCATGATCAAGAGGTAACTTTAAATTGGTAAGTCGGTAAGAAACTACAGTAGAGTCATTCACAATAAGGTCTGGGCAAATGTGGCAAAGCAAAAAGGTTTATTAAATCAAGTTAGATTCATTTTGATATTTCTTATACAAAAAAAAACACATCCTTTGCAACTCGTCTCAATAAAAGAAATATAGAATCCTGTGATATTGATGACATCACCATATTTCCTAGATGTACTCTCCTTTGTTCATGTAGCGAAAAAACTGGTCCGACAAGGATTACTGAGATCAATTCAAGAAATAGTTAAAAGTTCGAACAAATACTAATCTCATTGACTATTTTTTGGGAAATTCAAAAAAACACGCATTTAAACGCTTGGGCTTAAAATAGTCCCATAATTCAAGCCCCACAGACAAATTAAAATCTCCCAACGATCCTATTTAACTGGCTAGCTAATTTAATTTTTATATTAGCTAAGCTAGACTTGAATTACTAAATTAAGGATCAATTAGTAATGAATAAGTTCGAAATTAAATTAATAAAATCAAAAAAAGTTACTCACTTTTACTCTTTTCATTCGACTGTACAAATTTGCTTCGTACTCTCAATTAGAAATTATTAAATATTTAAGATCATGAACGAAGTAACTATTAAAGGAGAAATTGTATTTGTGGATGAAGTTCGCGAATACGGAGCAAACGGATTCAGAAAGCATCAAGTAGTCGTAGAGACAGGAGACGGGAAGTGGGCCAATCCAATACCCGTAGAATTTATCAAGGATTCAATTGAGCAAAGTAAGGGTTTGAAAAAAGGCGAAAAAGTCTCGATCGATGCCCGAATCAGTGGACGAGAATGGCAAGGGAAAGATGGTGTAACCAAATGGTTTACTTCAATTAGTGGTTACAAAATTCAATCCGAAGGTGGTGCTCCACCATCGAGTGAAGCTGATTCTTCCTCGTTTGAAACTTTTGACGAATACGATGATGGCGTGGAAGATGATGTGCCGTTCTGATTCCGACTTAAACGAAATACGCTGACATATCGGTCTATTCCTTCAACCAACGCAAAGATCGAAAATCGGGAGGACTTCCCTTCCACGGAGCTCCTAACTTACGAGCTTGCAGTGTAGTATTCTTCGGAGGTCGAAGAGTTTCGCTATCATCCAGCCTCAATTCCTTAATCCCGGTCCAGTTCGCGATTGGCTTCATCTCAAAATTCTTAAAATCATTGAGCGAAAGCTTGACGGGATGCCATTTATTCTTGCCGGGTATTGTTAACTCCGCCACATGTTGGTCCAGTCCCACAATCATTTGATTAGGCATTTCTGCTTTTACCTCAAAGGAGAGCTTTGCATTCTTAGGAGCCTTCCATGCGGGGTGGTAAAGTTGATGAGTTTTTATTCCCCATTTTTTCAGTTTGTAACTAAACCATTCCTTTTCCCAGTCACCTTTAAAGTCTTCAATCAAAAGATTGGGTTTTAGTGTCGTCACTACATTGGCTTTCTTTAAATCAGCCGCTGTGACAGCCTCCATCAACGAGGATAAAATAAACTGACGGGTGGAATAGATTCCATAATAATACCCCGCCCCGGAAATTGGTTTCTTTAAAGGGTAACTTACATTTGCATAAACCCACAATGGTTTCTCCATACTGAAGAGGTGAAGGGGAGCAGTCCATTTGCCCTCGTTCTTAGAAACCGCTGAATGCTGCCAAAAACGGTTTTTTGTATTATTCGAATTATCTCTCTTCCCATCCGTCTGAACCTGCTGGGTATAGAACACATCGATCGCAGAAACCTCTTGGGTGTCATCCACCTCAACGGTAACCATTGGTGCTTTCCCCATTGGCAATAATAACTTCAATTTCGGAGTGTCAGGGAGACGAAACGAATTTTTCAGGTGTTGATCGAACCATAATTGCGTCGCGACTTCGTATTCGGGGGTATCTTGATGATTATGATGAGGAGAACAGGTTACCCGCCAATCTTTGCTTTTCATTTCTCGAATCGAGGTTTCTAAATCATTAATCCGACCATGAAAATCATTGGATGGACTAAGGAAAATAATCGGGCAGGTGATTTCTTTCAGACTCGGAGGATCACTCACTGTGGCCAGATGCAACGGGTTAGCGGAATAACGATCACTAATTCCTCCGCAAGACGGTGCAGCTGCCTTCACCCGCTTATCGGAACCCGCAGTTAACACGGTCAACTTGCCGCCCATAGAATGTCCATAGACACCAAGTTTATTACCATCAACCTCCGGTTGTCTTTCCAAAAAAGTCAGCCCCCGCCGTGCTCCAAGAGTGGCAAGAAACCAGCCATTATTACGCGGCGACTCGACTGCATCCAAGGTCCAGTCCGCAACGGGAATGGAGGGGAATGCATCTTTTCCATATCGGCTTGGTGCGTGGTATGCGTCCAAGGCTCCCCAGTCTGTAGTTAATTTGAATTGAGGATCATTTTTCTTTCCCTCCCAAAAAAGTTTCACCTCATTAGGAGTTACCCGGTACCCCGGTGCTGAAATCCGTCCAGCCCAGGAAATTGAAATGGATGCATAGCCACGTTTCGCATTGGCAAGCGGAGCGTTGTGATCTGCATACTGCCCACCTCCATGAATCTGTACTAAACCTGGTAATTTCTTGCCGCCTTTCGGATATCCATACACCCCCGCCATCATTGCCTTCTCACCTTTAAAAACTCCAATTCGATAGCGTAGTACTTTCAAAATAATACCAGCCTCCTCCCATTCCTTTAATACTTCCACCTCCATCGGTTCTTTCCTTGGATCAAAACCCTTCCATGCATTATTCCATGTCTGTGGTGCGTGATTTCGAAACAACTCCGGCAGGGTTTCCGCCAGCAAGCTTTCTTTTTTTTCCGCGGATACAGGGAGAGTTAAAAATGGGAGTACTAAAAAGAATAAAGAAAATTTTCTTAAGTTCATTGTGGATTTTATCCTACATTTCAATCTCCTTGGCAATCTTTTCAAAATGAAGAAACTTAGATTTCAATAAATCATCACTACTTCAATTAAATACATTTAAGAAACATTTTCTTGCCCTATTAGATTTCATATTAAATGGTATAAGCAGATGGCGGAAAAAATTAAAATTTACCCTAAAACCTTGGCGGATGGGGGACTTGAATTTGAAATCTCGATAAAAGATAAATCTCTTTTCGGGAAAAAAGCCACTTTTTCAATTAAACGGGAAGTTACGGTAAAAGATTCACGTCCTGTTCACGATAGTAAAGATCTTCGCAAAATTACCTTTACAGTTTCTGCGTCCCAAAACTTTAGTGTATCTGCAGCCGTTATGAAGAGAGCATTGGGCTCTTTTCCTTACTCCGGATCAAAAATTTCTATACAAGCCTTTGCCGAAATCAAAGTCACAACTGCTTTTTTCTTCAATTCGACTACCCGATTTAGTCTCTCAAATCATATTCCAAGTGAGTTACCCAAACGGGCAAAAGTAAAAAGTAACGCCAGGCAACTCATAGATCCTAAAGACTCCTTTAACTTTTTTAAAAACATCTCTTCAATACCTGCAAAAAATCAAATTGCGACTATCTTCATCATGTTAGCCGGTGGAATTATTTTAATGTTTAATTTATTCGTGGGCTATCACGATCAGATGGCACCTGAGCATATGACCTGGTTTTACAGTCATTATAACTCAGATGGGGAATCCTCTTCTCCAATATTAAAGGCGATAGCAGCTTCTGGAACGATAGCGGGCTTAATTTGGTTAGCCATGAAACAACAACTTCGAAAATATATGGCCTTTCATTTCCGTTCGAGAATCAGCAAAGTAAACCGTGAATCGAAGATTAACATTGGTAAACTAGTTACCGGACGCAGCCGAGTCGATTTGATTGACCCAATCCTCCGCGTGGTTGCGTGTAATATGGAAAAAGGTAAATATGTACGAGGACATGGCAGCAACCAGCGAACTGTAAGCTTCAGCCATCCAAACCGTGCTGTGCTTCTTTATTCGAGGAAAATTCCAATCATCCCCAAAGGGGCTCCAATCCATAATTATTTCAACGAGGAATTCTCCTTCAAACCGATGTTTCAGGCCCTCTATCCAAGACAAATGATCAGTGAATCGCACGGACTTGATTTAGTTTGGGAAGTCCAGCTTATCGTGGACGATTTAGTGGATCAGGAACTCATCGGCAACCGGGGTGTATTTATTCACAAAGAGTTTTATTCTGCATGAGAAAAAAAGTTCAAAATATTCCGCCTTTTGATGACTTTCTCAATCTTTCAAAACAGGATTTTAATAATACACGCCTCCTTATTTTTCATGGAATCAGCGGTTCTGGAAAAAGCACCAATTTAAATTACACAGCCCATTATCATTCATCGTTTCAAAATCAGTCAGTAAAGTGGATATGGACCCATCACAAAAGATTTAAAACTCGGGCTGTTCAGAACTACGATTTGGTGGTCGTGGATGAAATTATATCCCCACTTCAAATACCAGCTATTACCAAACTTCTCGGTGCAAATAAAAAAGTTGCCGTCGCATCACACCTTAATCCAGCTTGGTTCAAAATTCTTTGCCCTTTCACACCTACTCTTTCTTTCCGTACTGATGCTTCATCTGAAAAAATTCGCAGTTATCTTGATAAGAAAGACATTTTATATTCTCCCGAGTCTATTTTGTCTTTTTGCAAAACCTATGGGTCCAATTATGTCGACCTCCAA
>JABGUO010000412.1 GCA_018646565.1 Opitutia bacterium
GGGCTCTAGACGCTCATTGACGCAGTCTGACGAGGATTGCGAATGGCGGGATAGACGGGACTCGAACCCGCGACCTCCGGCGTGACAGGCCGGCGCTCTAACCAACTGAGCTACTACCCCAATTCGCGAAAGATACATAAAAACATCCCCGACAAATATGTCAAGATACAAGGGGGTGAAAATCCTTAGATATCGCTATTTTTTTTGAATCATTATTTGGCTACCTGAGATTTTATCTACATTCCAAACTACATCATTGTCTAAACTGTTGTTCTCTTGAAATTCAAAATGTGCGAAGGATATTCGTAAAAATTTTGGTGATTCATTCACAAAGGGAACTGTTTTTAGTTTTTCTAGAATTACGAGATTCGATTCAAAGCAAGCTTCCAGGAACTTTCCAAACCATGTGGATTGCTGGATGAATGAATTCATTACGCTTTGATAGTTTGATAGAATCATTTCTTTTTGCTGAGGTGGAGCCTGGGCAAATGCCCGCATTTCCTGTTCTCCAAGGACATGGTTTAGATCAAAACATTCTTTTTGCCCGCCACCATTGGCAATAATGTTGAGAAATCGTCCATATAAAAACTTTGGGAATGGTTGACTTACATATCGCTCCGCCCGGAGTCCTTCGAACCACATTTGCCAGTCAAGCCTGGGCATGTGAGGACCGGCAAAACTGGGGGCATCATCTTCGTGATCCGGTTTCCATTCAAAATCATAAAGTTTCCAATCTTCCCCGTTTGTACTTCCTTCGACTATGATTTCAGGTCTGGTCTTTGTCATGACTCGGAATAAACCATACGAATTAATCGAACGGAGGGGTTGGATATAATTTCGGACTTTAATAGTCCAGTTTTTGTCCGATTCCTGGATTAAGTTGATACGATTACCCTGCAGGTCGGTCTGCAGGAAATTCCATCCGGTGCTAAGAAAAAGAAAGTATAGTGTGGCAAGGTGGGAGAGATGAACAGTAGGGGTGATCTTTTTCTTTTGCTTTTTATCTAGGCCGGTGGAGAGACGAAATCTTTTTGGAACGAGTCCATCGTCGAGCAGTGGAATGCATAATGTCAGGGTAAGCAGGTTAAAAAAACCATAGTTACCGGAGAGGAGTATGGCCAGCTGTAGAATCACCTGGCCGAAGAGAGCAAACCTTCGCCCATTTTTGGGAAGAAAAAAGAAAAAAGGGAGAATGATTTCAATGAAGTACATTGCATTCAGACAAATCCAATCTAACCAGGAAGGGAGTGAGTGTACCCACGAACTGAGTGTGTGGGGTAGGGGTTGTGTCCAGTAATGATAGTCCAGTGCGGTAAAATCCCTCCATGCATTAGTTGTATCCGTATCAAAGTAAGTAAATTTAACTATTCCTGATTCGATCATTAACTTGGACAGTAATAGAAGAACCAAAATTCTTGCCCACGTTGAATGTTTAATTGGATCGGAAATTCGGTGTCTTGTGACGAAGGGCAGAAAAGGAATCGAAAGGAAGAGACTTTCGAGGAGTAGAGCGTCCCATTGAAAGCTGAGAAATGGTTCGCCCACCACACTCAGGGAAAGATAGAAAATCCATGAGAGTAGTGCCGCGGGTCCGGGCATAAAGCCAAGCACCAAAGCAAGGGCCGAGATAGTGCCAAAAGAAAAGAGTAAGTGGTGATTGGCAAAAATTGAAAACCAAAGCAGTGTGGGGCGAAGACTGAATTTACTTTGCTCAGTTTCGCTTTTCTCTAGGAAGGATTCAATGCGCTCAAGATCCAATTGCCAGGGAGAAATTCCGTTCGGGCCGATTAATGAATCTGCCTGGCTCCAGTAAGAAAGAAAGGCGGTCAGTGTTGCCAAGCCAAGGCAACGACCAAAAAGCCAATGAGCGAAAATAAAAGATTGGGAGGTATTTTCCGTGCGGTCCTGGGAAATACTAAGCATGCAGAGGTGAGAAAGTACTATGGTTCATTACGGGTTCGGTGGAGTATTTCTACCCGTTGCATTAATTCCGCATAATAATCAGGGTCAATTGCAAATGACTCGATGGCCAGTGGAGGCTGTTCTTTTGGGGAGAGTGGACGTTTTAAATGA
>JABGUO010000413.1 GCA_018646565.1 Opitutia bacterium
ACCTCCACAATATGCATCTACTAATAAACTGGAACTACCGACCTTTGCTTGTTCGACAACATAGTCAACAAGTGCGGGTAGGATAAACGGATTATTTTGAAAAAATTCTCCTGCTTTAAATTGAAAAATGAGGTCTCCCACCTTTTCGGTTACTACTTCTTTCGGATTTGTGACCACTCCTTCCAGCGTGTCTCGAAGTAAGAGGGTTCCCCCTTTGTTCTTTTTTGTGTGAAGGGGTAATTCTTCCCGGGCTCGCGGGAGCTCCTGGTTAATCTTATCGGTGGCAATGGGGCATTGGGGAACATCGATAATTACTTTTCGCGAACCATATCTTAGAAAACCAATTTTTCTAGGATCGGATGATCTTGCTTTTTCATAATGCGGGGTAAGCTTCGAGCGATAACCATATTGCTTAGGGGAAGGGATGACTGGAAGCACTTCAATTTGTAATCCACTGATTCGTTCAAAATTATCAATTACCTGATTCCTTTTCCATTCAAGTTGGGTTGAATATTGAACCGATTGATATTGGCAACCACCACAGGATCCAAAAAGCGTGCATTGTGGGTCCACTCGATCGGGTGACTTTTCAATTACTTGAATGCAATCTGCTTCTGAATAATTCTTATGATTCCGAAAAATTCGAACTTTTACCCGTTCACCGGGTAAAACAAATGCGATTTGAACAACCCATCCATTGTCTCTCGCAATGCCAAAACCCAGGTTGGTTACATTTTCTACATCAAGAGTTAACTCATGATGATAAGAGTAGGGGTGTTCGTTAAAACCTTTTGGTGGTGTATTCATGTCATGAAGTTTCGTAACGGGCTCGCCCTATTCATGCAAAACCCTTTTTTTAAAGTGATGTCAGACATAATCTTCAGTTTAAGTAATTCCAAGGTTAAGGAATTGATCAAATTACGGGAATCCGCGAGGCGAAGAAGGGAGCAGAACCATTTTGTGATCGAGGGTTACCCCGATTTGAAATGTATTTTTGAAGCCGGACGAAAGGTGGAGGAAATATTTTTCTGTTGGGATTTAATTAGAAAAGCAAAATTAGAGAATGAATTCGAAGAATTTGAAAAGACCGGAGTTTTATTTACAGAGCTAAGTAAGGAGGCATTTATAAAAGCATCTTATCGAAAAAATTCGGATGGATTTATATCAGTTGCCCATTCCTGGCCTTTACTGCTGGAAAACAGTATTGGTGAAAAAACACAGATTTGTATTGTATTGGATGAAATAGAAAAACCTGGCAATTTAGGAGCGATTATTCGTACGGCAGAAGCTTTCGGAGTAAAGTCGATATTATTGTCTGATGCCGTGATTGACTGTTTTAACCCTAACGTAATTCGTTCGTCGAGGGGTTTAATGTCAGGTGTTAATATTGGAATGGGAAGCAAAGAAGAAATTCTCGATTTTTTGCAGAACAAAAAATTTATGCTGGTTGGAACGAGTGGGGGTGCTCAAAATTCTTATTGGGAACAGGAGATTACTTCCAAAATGGCCTTTGTATTTGGAAGTGAAAAAAACGGGTTAGGAAAATTTTGGTTAGATCAACTGAACTGTACGGTTAATATTCCCATGAAAGGAAATGCCGACTCTCTTAATCTTCATGCAAGTGTGGCCTGTATTCTTGCTGAAAGTAACCGTAGAGAACGAAATTAAATCGATTTAAGCCAGGGAATCGAATCTTCCAGGGCTTGTTTCATATTTTTGATAGGATAATATCCCAATTCGTCTTGAGCCGATTGTGCGGAAAACCAATGGTCATGCGCAAGTTGACACGCAACGAAACGAGTCATTGGTGGTTCTTTTTTGATCAGTAATAACTTGAAAGTACTTTCCAGTGCGGCACCTAATAGAAACGCATTTCTAAAGCTCAATTTTTGGGTGAGTGGTGGCAGGTTAATTAACTGAAATAATTCGTTTAGCCATTTCCATAATAGTATTGGTTCGTCCTGGCCTATAAAATATGGCTTTCCACCCAGGTTGCTATTTTTTTGCATCGCGACCATTGCACAAACATGAGCGTGAGTTACATTATCGATATGAGTTAGATCGACTTGATTTTCACCTGAACCGATAATTCTTAATTTCCCTTGTCTGTGGCGAGAGATAACGCGGGGTAATAGATGGGGGTCCTTTTTTCCCCATACTAAATGGGGTCGAAGTGCCAAAGTTTGAAAACGGCCAGGTTCATTTGCACGAAGTACTTTCTGTTCTGCAATGGATTTAGTTTTTGCATAGGAAGAAAGACTGGAATTTCCATACTGAAGCGATTCATTGCCATTGTTAATTGAGTTTCCTGAAAATACAACACTGGGCGTGCTCGTGTATATCAATCGTGGGATATTAGATAATTGACAGGCGGCGACTATATTTTCAGTTGCTCGAACATTTGCATCATAAAATTCAGAGTACTTCCCCCAAACCCCAGCCTTGGCTGCAACATGAAAAAAGACATCTGTTTTACTGAGAAGAGAGTTGGGTAATGCTTCTTGAGTAAGATCGAATGTATGGTGAAAGGAATGACCCTCAAGATCTCTAGATGGTAGAGGGTGCCTTGAAATGGTATGCACTTCGTGACCATCTGTGCGTAATTTATGAGTAAGAGAAGAGCCAAGAAACCCGGTTCCTCCGGTAATAATAATTTTCATTATTATGAATATTTTGAGGAGTTCTTTCGCACCAAGCGGGTCCATTTTTTCGCCAGAGATAGCCGGTGAATTTTTGCATTGTGCCGAGAATCCACAGGAAGCGATTTTTCAAATACGATATAAGGAAAAGAAAACGAAGGCAGGTGAATTTTTAATGTGGAAGAAACCTCTTTTTTTAACGCGGCCAATTCATCTTGTTTTATGTGGGGATAAGGCTCCACCACCAAGCATGGTTGCTTGATCGAATTATCACCAATTCCGATTAGTGCAGATTTGGATATTTCCTTTATTCCATTTATTAAAGGTTCGCATCGCTCGGTTTCTAATGGGCCATCTTGGGTAATAATTCTTTCAACTTTTCGTCCAAGAAATCGAAGGAATCCCTCCGAGTCAAAATAGCCTAAATCGCCCATCCTATGATAATTTAGTTGCCCGTCATGAAATTTTGAATCCACTGTGGC
>JABGUO010000414.1 GCA_018646565.1 Opitutia bacterium
AGTGTTTTTAATGAAGTTTTTGACGATAACCAACCCGTTGGCTTGAATGATGAAAACCCGCTGGCCGATGCACTTTCTAACTTGCGAACTGCAGAAGATGGAATTTTGAGAAACCCAGATTATCGTGATGCCTTGGATGAATACTCAAAGGAATTTGGAGCGGGTACTTTTATTTGGGACTCGGAAGCAAAGACATGGAAGGTAAACCCTTCGGTTAAAGCGGATTCAATTGCTAGTTTAAAAGATCCTTTCTCCGATGAAAAACTTTTCCCCAAAGAAGATGTTCAAAAAGAAGATGGTTCTATTATTCCGGGTGTATCTCGAGAAAATCGTCTTCGAACTTTACTTGGAATGTTTTATAAAGACAGGCACGAAAAATTTTCTGAAATCGGAAAAATGAGAGCCAAGATTGTTGAGCGAGATGAAGCACTCCGTGAATCGCAAAATCTCTTTGATAAGATGAAAGAACAAAAGGAAGAGTGGGAAAGAAAGTCTGGAGAGTTTGAAGTTAAACTCGGCCAAGTCGAGGCGGATTTAACTACTGAGAAAGCAGACAGGAAGTCAGAAAAGGAGGCTGCTGACCAACAGATTGGAGTACTCAACAATAACATTGCAGGTTTAGAACAGCAGAAATTGGACAACGAAAAAGCACATATTGCTCAAATTGATGCCATGAAGGTTGAGCAAGGGGAGAAAATTAAAGCCCTAGGTAAAGAAATTACACTTGCGGATGCATCTGGCTACAAAAGAGGAATTGATGAAATGATGGCAAAGCAGACTGGTGGAGAGAGTGTGGGTGAAAATTCTGAATTATCAAGTAATCCATTTACTGCAGAATCGGACGGCCCCCCCGTTTTACAGAATGGTGCGGTTGAAGGCATCACTGAGATGAAAGAAATTAGCGATTTTGGTGTGACATCTACAATTGCCAGGATTGACAGCCGTTCAGGGATGTTAATGTTACCGATTGGTACCGATCGTGGTATGGCAGCAGGTGAAATCTTTACTCTATGGAAAGGGAAACAAGAAGCCGCTCGAATAAAAGTACAAAGTAGCCAAAAAGGATTTGCGCTTGCTTACATTCTTCCTCGGTTTGGAGAACCTAATCGATTGCGCCCTGGTGACATTATCCAAATTGTTCCCACTAAAAAGAAAACTCTTTAATTTATCGTTATGAAAAAAATCATCTCAATTATTTCAGTTATTGGAATTAGTCTCTTTTTATCAGGTTGCTTTACCGCTTCCCCTGACGATTCCAAAATGCCTCAAGGTCGTCCCGCAAGTTGGGAGTATAGTTTACCGGGCGGTTTTGACCGTGGTGGTTTCAACCGGTAAGCCAAGAATCTCTATCTCAGTTCCATGAAAGTGAGCGACGCTCACGGCAGGTTGTGGTTGGTGGCAACTCCCATTGGTAATCTCAAGGATTTTTCCCCACGTGGTGCTGAAGTATTAGCCCAAGTGGATCAAATCGCCTGTGAGGATACTCGTATTACAAAAAGGCTGCTTAACTTTTTAGATTTAAACAAACCTCTTGTCTCCTACCGCGAGGAGAATGAAAAGGTTAAATCGCTCGAACTTGTTGAATTAATTGAATCCGGTCAATCGATTGCACTCGTTTCTGATGCCGGTTATCCCGGTATTAGCGATCCTGGATTCCGGCTGGTGCGAGAATGCAGAAGGCGGAAAATTGAAGTTTGCCCAATACCGGGAGCCAATGCAGCGATCACTACTTTGGCCGCCTCTGGCTTACCCACGCATCAATTTCTTTATCTTGGTTTTTTACCCAAAAAATCGGCCGCTGCCCAACGGGTTTTTGAGCAATGGAAGGAATTTGAAGGCTCTATCGTTATTTATGAGTCAAAGTATCGAATTGAGAAGACTTTACTTGGAATTCAAGAAACCTTAGGTCCAGAGCGATTTATTTGCGTATCGAGAGAACTTACAAAAATGCATGAAACCTTTTATGTAGGTACAGTACTGGAGGTTTTGGAAAGAATGAAAACGAGCAGTTCCAAAGGAGAGTTTACAATGGTTATCGCCCCGGACGGATACAGCTTGTAATTAAATGTTACTCGGATGAATATTGCGGTTTTAGATATTGGTTCCAATACCACTAAAATTTTAATCGCGGCAAAAAATAAGGCCGGAAAACTCGAGTCGGTCGCCGAAAAAAGTTACCCCTGTCGTTTGGGTACTGCTTTATCACAAGATCGCCCAGTTCTTTCTGTTGTATTGATGGAAGCTACGATCAAGGTAATTGAACAACTTCTATCATTTGCCAGTCCCTTCTCCCCAGTTAAAACTCGTATTGTTGCAACAGAAGCACTTCGCCGAATGGAAAATGCGGATCTGTTAATTAAAGAAG
>JABGUO010000415.1 GCA_018646565.1 Opitutia bacterium
ACGGTAAAGTAAGCGACTCATTGGCTGTGGCAGTTTCCCCGAATAAACCTTCTCCTCTTGCTCCTCTCGAATATTTAGACCACTCAAGACTGCTAAATAATGCATCAATTCCCCTTTGATTTTGCTCAGTTAGGTCGACCATTACAAAAATTGTATCAATGCGAGCAAGTGGGAGTGGTTGGTCAAGCGATTCAATCATCATCCCAATTTCAGTTATGTCCGCCTTGGTTCCATAAACCAGAATTGCATTACTTCTTTCATCTGCAGAAATGGTAATAAAATCACTAAATTCATGAGAACCCTCGGCTTCACCAGAGGAAGAATTTGTTTGATTTGCGACCGGGGTGGCAGAATTTTGCACACCTGGGGTTGGAGGCTTTGCACCGGACTTTGAATTGTTTGCAGTTGGCCTTATGTTTTTCCCCCCCTGAACCTTCTGCTTTATGCTTTGTTGCTTTTTGATTACTTCATCAAGAATGGATTGAATATCTTTTGCCTCAGCATGCTGAAGTTTGAAAAGCTTGCTTGTGGTTTTCATTTTAACCGGAGCATCTAAAGTTGCCAATATGAATTTTATCGTTTCCAGATTTTCCGTTCGGGTCACTACGATAAGCTTTCCTGTCCTTTCGTCGGAATCCACCTGCGTCGTTCCGCCAATAAATGATTTAAAACTACCCTCAATCATAGTTTTTAATTTTGTCTCCAATTCACGGGCTCCTGCGTGGAGTGTATCATGAATGAAAAATTCAGTCCCTAACTCTTCCCTACTAATGGGGCGATCAATAGAAACCAACAACTTTTCCATGCGCTGGAGGTTCAGTAAAGAATCAGTCGCCAATATACTGTTTGCCTTTTCAAAAAGAAGTAACGCTCCCACATTTGGCGTAGAGAATGGACTTAATTGCTCACGCACCTCCACCGCTGGAGCATATTCGAGGTGAAACATCTTCATGTATATTCTTTGACTCGGCTTGATTGAAGAGGCAGAACCTTCCAACCAAATAGGCACATGAACATTCATGCCCGCTGCGGGAACAGCCTTGTATACTCGATCATTAATCCTACTGATTCCAATACCATTCATCGCCAACAAACTATCCAAAACGAGTAATGTTTCTCTTTTTGTCAAAATACTAAAACTGTCAAAATTCACTTTGACTTGGGGAAGATTTTGAGGACGTAAAATGTACTTATTTGTGAGCACTTGAATCATATCCAAAATCATATTTGTATCCTGATCTCGTAAACGAAGTCTTTCCAAAGGCTCTTCGAGTCCATCCACCAGGCGAAGTTCAACGGGGTCCGCCAAGACGCCTAAGCCAAGGTCATCAAATTCTTCCAGTGCCCCAGCAAAGCCAGTAGATGGTGCAGGGGTAGCAGGAAGATCGTTTACCGGTACCTGACCGTGGACTTCAAATAAGAAACCAATCAACAAAAAAGCGAACAATTGTGATATCAAAAATTTTAAACTCTTGTTTTTAGACATGATAAATAGGCATTATTTTATTGGCTCACAAACTCCACCGAACTTACCACAAAAGTTGCGTCGTATGTGGTCGGATCATATGGTCGTGATTTAGGTGGATAGTTTGGTTCAATCTTAACTTCACTGAGAAACATATAAGGGCTCTCCTGCCTGATCAAATCTGCAAATTCGTTCACATTTTCATAACTCGATCGAGCAAATTTAATCCTCACCTTGTGCTGGGAATACCGTTCTCTTTCATCAGTATCCAATTCACGATAATCTCGTTGTGGAAAAACTTTATCAGCGAGGGTGGATACTCGGTTACTTAGATTATTTTTATCGTAACTCTTGTTTGCCTGTTCCAATTTTTGCGCTTCTAAAGCTTGATCAATTACTGGCTTCAAACTGATAACTGTCTGGTGCCCCGCAATCATTTGTTCGGTTAAGCCCCATTCCTGGTAAAGTGATAGCCCCGACTCGAAAAACTTAAAAAAGCAGACTAGGACAACGATCCATAGAGAAAACAACAAAAGAATTTGCTCACGGTCGTTTAATTTAAAAAATAGTTTTTTCAAGACATTCATCCCTTATTCAATAAATCCCCCCCCGAAGGCTCTGTGGATAAGTAAGCAGACTTAACCTTTCCTTCTTCTACTATTTTAATTTCTATTTCAAAAGTTGTCTTGCCTCCGCCACTCTTAATTTCCCTCATCTCCTCACCGGAGCGACTCACTCTAATATTGGCTATGTTGTTTTTCTCAAGACTTTTGATGAAGGTGTTAATGGCTTCAATCGTTTTGCCCTCACCCTCTAACCTAACCTCGTTCCTGCTCTCGAAGTGAGCCAAAGAGAACCATAAATTAGGATCCCCCGCAATACCACCTCTGTGAACGGCAACTCTTACTAGAGCACCAAACGGATCAATTCCACCCAGTTTATTTTGACGAAGTTTTTCGAGAAGCTTTTGTGATTCGATGACCAATGGAACTTCCTCCGCGTACTTTTGAC
>JABGUO010000062.1 GCA_018646565.1 Opitutia bacterium
CGATCTTCCCTTTGCTCTCAACGATTTACCTGCCGTGTTTAGTTCCTTTCGTCGGAAAGTGGAAAAGAAGATGCAGATTCGCAGCTTTTTTCCATCGCCGGATAGAATCGCCTGTTCATGGAAAGCAAAAACAGAACTTCCCACGCTCGGATCTCTTGGATTTGAGGAATCTCCAAAACATGAGCGGGCGGTTTTGGATTTTAAGGGCGGGGCGAAGCTAGGGAAAAAATGGATGCACCAATGGATCTGGGAACGGGATTGCCTAAAAGAGTATAAGGAAACAAGAAATGGAATGGTGGGGTCGGATTATTCCTCGAAATTATCGCCGTGGTTGTCAATCGGGTGTATCTCTGCAGTAGAAGTTTATTGGGAAATCAAAAAGTATGAGAAAGAGCGGGTGGCCAATGACAGCACTTATTGGTTATTCTTCGAACTACTCTGGCGGGAATTTTTTCGCTTTGTTGCCCGTCGTTACGGAGCCCAAATATTTAAAAGGAATGGAATTAAGGATTCGGATGAAAAGATGACACTGGGAGATCCCAAAACATTCCATCGCTGGAAAGAGGGAAGAACATCCAATGCATTTGTGAATGCCAATATGATCGAATTAGCCAGGACAGGATGGATGAGCAATCGTGGTCGGCAAAATGTGGCTTCTTATTTAGTGCATGACCTCGGGCAGGACTGGTTGGCCGGAGCCCGCCACTTCGAGGAGCATCTGATCGATTATGATCCCTGTAGTAATTACGGTAACTGGATGTATCTGGGCGGGGTCGGCAACGATCCACGCCCCAACCGAGCTTTTAACTTGGAAAAACAGGCCGAATATTACGACCCCGATGAAACATTTCGTAAACTTTGGCTGTCTTGAAATTTAGTCCAAAAACAGAATACAGATGGGAGAGGGGACATTGATGACCGAGCCCCGTTGGTAGGTAAGCTTTCCAGTTTCCTGATCGATGCGGTGAGCGGCTATAGTATTCGAGTCCGCACCGGCGGCGAGGAGCCAATCGGCATCGGGGGTGAGGTTAATATTTCGTGGGAAGGCACCGCGAATGGGCTGTACTTGCACCACTTTTAATTTTCCGGTCTTTGGATTTGCCTGATAAACGGAAACGGTGTCGTGTCCACGGTTGGAGGAGTAAACAAATTTCCCACTTGGATGAACCAGAATTTCCGCCGATGAATTGAAGGATTCGCCTGCTTTGACTTCTTCAGAGATCGCCGGGGTGGTGGTAAGTCGTTTGGCGGTTCCTTTCCTCGCATCCCATGAAAAAGTGGTGACGGACAGGCTGAGTTCGTTGAGCAGGTAAATGAACTTTCCATCGACGGAGAATCGCATGTGGCGGGGACCGCCACCGAGTACAGATTGGGCGACCCCATGCTTGGAAATGGAAGGCTTATTCGTATCCACTTTATAAATCACGATTTGGTCGAGTCCGAGGTCGGGGATCAGGGCATACTTTCCATTTGGCGAAAAACCAGTCCAGTGGGGATGGGGAGATTCCTGCCTTTTTTCCACGACCTTAGATCCACCTTGGTGCTCGATAACGGTGGGTGTCTGAAGATTTCCTTCTTTATCCAAGGGGAACATTGCTACTGAACCACCCCCATACTGAGCGGTAAGTAAAAACTTTCCGCTTGGATGAACTGCGATATGGCATCCACCTCCATCCGGGCAGGCCATGCGGGTAAACTCCTTCAGTTCACCCTTGGGGCCAATGTGGTAACCCAGGGCACCGGTTCCACCATCCCATCGACCAACGGAGTAGAGAATTTTGCCATTGGGATGAGTGGTCAAAAAGCCTGGGGATCCGATCGTCGCCGAAAGCTTGGCGGGGGTGAATTTCCCATTTTCCGGATTAAAAGTGGCATGGTATATTCCTTCCGCACCCCGACCACTTGTCCCGAAGAAGATATCGATCGGCTTGGCCAAAAGGGGAAGTGAAAATGATAGGATTGAAAGAATAAAAAGTAGGTATGTTTTAATCATTTTATGGTATGAATATTGAACTAAATGAAAAAATCTTTTGCGAACATATGGCAACCCTAGATGTTTATTTTGCGCTTTTTGTAAGGATAAGTGAAGGGCAGTTGATTGCATTGAGATAGGCTGAATGATATTTTTTGTCATCGCGAGGGCTGAAAGCCCGTGGCGATCCACTGTTTCACGAAAACCGAGCCGCATAGTCCAGATGCGCCCATTGCATGTAGTGGATTGCCGCGTCCCTTGCTCCGCTTTCTCCTCGCAATGACAGGTGCGTAATGTGATCAAAC
>JABGUO010000416.1 GCA_018646565.1 Opitutia bacterium
GATGTACTCTCTTAAAAATTTTACCGCATCTTTAAATGAGAAAACTGATTTAGACTCCGAGCAAATAAAATTTTGCATCGATCAACTAGTTTCAGAAAAAGTAGAGTCTTCAGAAAAAGAAAACTTTTTAATTTCACTCTCGGCAAAAGGGGAAACTGCCGATGAAATTTCTTCGTTTATTGAACATTTTCGTGTTTTGGCAAAAGACCCTGCTCTTGAACCATTTTCTGAAAATGCAATCGATCTTTGTGGTACGGGGGGCGATAAGGCTGGAAGTTTTAATATCTCCACATTTGTTTCTTTTATAATAGCTTCATCAGGAACTCCAGTGATCAAACACGGAAACCGATCAATCAGTTCCAAGTGTGGAAGTGCTGACCTACTTGAAGCGATCGGAATACCCCTCGAAATTAGTAAAGATAAAAGAATAGAAGGAATGAAAAGACTTAACTATTCTTTTTTATTTGCTCCTTCTTTCCACCCTGCTTTTAAGCACATTGCCCCAGTTCGAAAAGAACTTGCGAAAAAAGGTACGATTTCAATATTTAACATTCTTGGACCGATGATTAATCCTGCACAACCAGGATACCAATTACTGGGTGTCTATTCCAAAAAATTGGTTTCAAAACTCAGTAATTCCCTGCACCAATCCGGAACAAAAGGCGGATTTGTAATCCACGGATGTGTGGAAGGACATTCAACCATTAATGGGGTCGATGAACTAACTTCATGCGGACAAAATATAGCTCAAGGGTTTGGTCGAAACTTATCGAAGGTGGAAACTAATTTTAGTCCTGAACAATTTGGATTTACCCAGTCACCAATTGAAGATCTATCTGGAGGAGACTTGAATCAAAACCTCGATTTAATGAATCAAATTTTGTCCGGAACTGCACCATCTGGACTCACAAACAGTATCTTAATGAATACGGCACTAGCATTTTTGACAACAGGTCGAACCCAGGATCTCCACGAGGGTGTTGATTTAGGAAAACAATTGTTACAGGATGGAATTGTCAAAAAATGGCTCAGTCAAACCACTACTTTTTTCGCTTAATTCAAAATGAACAAATATTTTGGAACCGATGGCATTCGTGCTACTTTTGAAAATTCTTTCCTAGATGAAGATTTTGCTTTTTCTTTGGGAAAAGCCCTCGCATTATTTATCCAAAAAAATGAAATCCAAGAAAGGCAAGTTCTTATCGGTCGAGATACCCGCCCTTCTGGCAATCTTCTCCTACATGCCTTCCAGCAGGGATTAAAAACTTGTGGTTGCACCGGTCTTTGTGCTGGAGTTTTACCCACCCCTGCCCTTGCATTTGGGACAATCGAGGAAAAGGTAGCGATGGGAGTCATGATCACTGCTTCTCACAACCCAGTTTCAGATAATGGATTTAAATTTTTCACTTCCACCGGAACGAAACTGAAAGACTCCGAAGAAACTGAAATAGAAGGCTTAATTTCACAACATCAAAGACCAAAAGAGGTCCAAGATCTCAAGTCGTTGAAAGTCACTCAATCATATCTAGATCGTATCCGAAGTTTTTTTCCCGACGATCTCCTGAAAGGCAAGAAGGTGGTAATAGATGTTTCTAATGGTGCAACACAGGAAACCACCCCGGAATTACTCGAAAAACTGGGAGCTGTGATAAAAATCCTTAATAATGGAACCGGCGATATCAATGCAGGAGTTGGGTCGGAACACCCCTTGATGATGGCCAGTAAAGTGAAAGAGTTAAATGCCGATTTTGGCATTGCTCATGATGGGGACGGAGATCGGGTTATTTTTTGTGATTCCAAGGGAAATATCATACCGGGAGATAAAATCTTGGGAATTCTTGCACTTAATGAACATCAAAATCAGCGACTCAATAACAACGGGTTTGTTGCCACGATCCACAGTAATTCAGGTCTGGATGCCAGTTTAGAAAAATATGGAATTACAGTACACAGATCCGATGTAGGGGATAAAAAAGTTGCCGCGATGATGAGAGAAAAAGGATTAAACATGGGAGGAGAATCATCTGGGCATGTGGTCGCAAGTGATTATCTTCCAACTGGAGACGGTCTCCTCACTGCTCTACTTGTGGCTAGAGCCTCTTATGAAAAGAAACAAACTATCGATTTACTGAGCAAAGAAATTGTTCTTTGGCCGAGCGTGGAAGGCTCATACAAAGTCAAAGAGAAAAAGCCCATTGAAGAGTGTGACGATCTAAACACAGCCTTGTTTGCGGTGAAATCTTCTCTTGGTAAGAATGGAAGAGTTTTACTTCGATATTCTGGAACAGAGCCAAAAATCAGGCTTCTCGTAGAAGCGATTGATCAAAACATAACACAAAACGCCTATGATCGCCTTGCGAAGGCGATTGATAAATGCTTGTAGACTAATAAATTTGATTAAGTATGAGTTCTCGTCTTATCTCTTTCCCTACCCTTTAAAACTATTCCATGATTCAAGAGATTCCTATTGCCCAATTAGATCCTCGACAAGTAAAGCAACTTGAAGCAGCTGAAGCAGCTATTCAATCAAACCTAAGCTATACCTTGGAAGTTTATTCTTCCATTTTAAAGCAATCGCTGGGCTGTATCGAATTACGGAAAAAACTTCGTGCACTTCAAATTAAGAGCATTCAGGGTTCTACCAAAGGGCTCAACAATCTTTTAGGAAAGGTAACAGCAGTTCCCTTCATGTTCGGAGGCAAGGGAGAAAAAGATCCTGAGGGAACATTAATCAAAGCAGAGGGTCTGATCGAAAAAAATCCGGGCAGTGTTCTTGCGCACGAAATGCTTGCCGATGCGGCCACTCATTTAGAAATGAAAGAAACAGTCGTTTTTGCTTACGAAACAATTCGAAAGATTCATCCCACCAATATTAAAAATCTCAAACAACTCGGGAATGCTTATTTAGAATTTGGTAATACCGAAAAAGCGATCGAAACTGGCAATTCAATTCTAAAGATTAACCCGACCGATGGGGATGCCGTGGAACTCATGAAGCGAGCATCAGTTGCGGTTGCCATGAACAAAGGAAAATGGGAGGAGTCTGAGGATTTCAGGTCTCAATTAAAAGACGAATCGGAAGCACAGGCACTCGAGCAACAATCCAAATCAATTACTGACTCGAAGGGGCTGGAAGATCTAATCAGGCAATCTTATGAGAAAGTGGAACAGGAACCTTCCAATTTAAATAATTACCGGCAATTGAGTGAATATTATCATCGTTATGGTGATTTAGAAAACTCAATTGCATGGATTCAGGAGGCAAGAAAACAAGAAGCGGGACAGGGAGATGTTTCACTCGAGGAAAAGGAGAGACAGTTAACCTTGGAATATTTTGATAACTCAATTGAGGAATGGGAAAAGCTAATAATAACTAAACCCGAAGACGAAGAAACAATTAATTCTCGTGATAATGCGATTGCCCAAAAGAAACTGTATGAAAAAAATCAGCTTGAATCTCTCGTTCAAAGGTATCCAAATGACTATGGATATCGCTATGAATTAGGAATCAACCTTTTTAATAATGCAGATTATGATAATTGTCTCTCTCATTTCCAATTAGCACAGCGTAATGCTAAAGTTCGACTAGATGCGATTTTATACCTTGGTCGTGCCTACAGCAGAAAAAACTTTTACGACCTTGCGATTGAACAATTTTCGATTCTTAAGAATGAAATTCAAATAATGGATGATAGGAAGAAAGATGCCATTTACGAACTTGGCTGTTGCTTTGAACTAATGGGAGAGCAAGACAAAGCAATTGAGGAATTTAAAGTTGTTTATTCGGCTGACATATCATTTCGAGATGTGGCAGATAAAATAAATGCCTTTTATTCTAGAAACAAATAACTTAAATGGCGGAGAGGGAGGGATTCGAACCCCCGGTACCTTGCGGCACACCCGATTTCGAGTCGGGCACATTCGACCACTCTGCCACCTCTCCCGCAATAATACAGGCACTAAACAATTAATTAATCATTTCACTCTGGCAACTTAATTTGCATTTACCACCATTGATAATTTCTCATTTACACGCTTGCCCGAAATGCCCTCGTTCGCTTGGATATAACCATGAAATTAATTCCCTCATCAACACTTTCACTTTTAATTCTTTTTTTCTCTGTTTCTTGTAATTCTACTAAAACCACATCGATTGAATTTTCCGATGGGTCTTATCAAGGGGAAATAGATAAAAAAGGAAAGAAGCAGGGCAAAGGAATTTATGTCTGGCATGACGGCTCCACCTATGAAGGAGACTTCAAGAATGACTCAAGGCATGGAAATGGTTATTTTAAGTGGAGTAATGGCGAATCTTACAAGGGTGATTACTTTGAAGATAGCCGAACGGGAGAGGGAATATATCGATGGCCTGATGGGTCCTACTACGAAGGTTCTTTTCTGAACGGCAAAAGACATGGTTTTGGAGTGTTTCATTCACTTGATGGTTCAATATACGAGGGGGAATGGTTTGATGACTTACAACATGGGGAAGGTGTTCGGACTAATCCCGAAAAAACTACAATTAAAGCAGTTTGGAGAAACGGAAAAATTATTACTAAACCATCTGTCCTTCCCCGAACTGCGACCAAGCCCACACTGGAAAAGATTGAACTCTCCATCGCTCCAGAATTCCCCAATACTACTCAAGTAAAGGCTGAAACAAAGGAGAAAATTTCGCTCTCTAATTCGTCCAATTCAATTCGGCCCCGAAAAGAAGTAAGCTCAGATAATGTTAATATTCTACCTTCTGAAAATTTATGGGGTGCAAAAGAAATTGGTTTAAAGGAGCCGATAAAGCAAGTATTGGAACAACCAACCCTAAGTGCTTCGAGCCCGAAAGAGCAACCCACCTCCAAGATCGCCCTAGTTGAGCAAGCCCAACTTAATCCAAACCTACTCAATGAAAGCCCCCAATTGAATTCGGGGAGCTCCAATATTTGGACTGGTACTGTTTCCGAAGCCGAGGATCAGTTTGATACCAATCTGATTAATGGAATCGACACGGTAAGCGATTCCAAATCCAAACAACCATTTTCCGGAAAAATGCAAATTCTCAATCTAAACGGAAATTTAATTGGAGAAGTTAACCTTCTCGATGGGCAACTTCATGGAGAAGAGGTTTTCATTGATGAATCTGGTGTAATAACTGAAAGAAACCTTTGGGAAAAAGGCGTCCGTATTCAATAAGCTAAATTGTTGAGAGCGAAATGAAAGAGATTCCTTTTCGCTCGGTCATCACAACACATTTCTTTTTTGCTAGGTTCTTGCCTACCAATTTGTAAATTTCTTTTTACTAAATGAACGGATTTATTGTTTTGGTTAATTCTTGTTATGCCATTCAATATTAGTATTTCAAGTCCATTTAAGCATAAATGGGATTGCACACTTCAACGCCGATAGAAAACTGAATTGCAAAAACTCACTATCTAATTCTCCGAGAATGTATATTTGGAATGTTTACAAATTTGGATAGTAATTGCTAACGTTAAAACATTACATTTCCCCTCAAGATCTAGAATCATTATAAATTTTTAAATGGACGCCATTACATCGGATAAAAATCCCAAAAGTTTACTCTCTAATATTGCTCTAAATTACGAACCTTCCGAGTTTCCGAGAGAACTCGCAAGACACTACATATCCGCTAGTGAACAAGATATATCCGATATGCTTAAACAAATCGGAGTGGATTGCATTGATGATCTCTTTTCTCACATCCCGGAATCTCTCCAACTAAAAAATGTTACTGAGCTACCCAAGGAATTAGAATACAAGGAATCAGCCAACGAACTTGCGCGAATTTCAAATTCTACGAATTTAAAAACTTCATTTATTGGAGATACTTTGCCCAATTGGGGAACCCACCCCATTGTAGATTTTGTCTCAAGCTTACGCCCGTTGAGTACTTCGTATACCCCTTACCAACCAGAAAGAAGTCAAGGTACCTTAGTTACGCATTGGATTTATCAATGTGCCTTATCCTCACTAACTGGATTTGAGGCGATCAATACCTCACTGTATGATAGGTCCGCTGCTATTTACGAAGCCATTACCTGTGCGTTCCGAACGAACCCTCGGGGAGGGAAAATTCTTTTGTCTGATTCGCTTTTTGAAACCGATCTTGAAGTCATTAAAACTTTGTCCGAGGAAACAGATTTAAGATTCCAATTTGTTCCATTTGATTTACAGACTGGACTTCTCAAAAAAGAATGGTTAACAAATCTCACCCAAGAAGAAACTAGTGAAATCTCCGCATTTGTTTTTCCTCAAGTTAACTCACTTGGGTTACTGGAAGATGTCGATTTCCTCAGTGACTTTGCCCACTCCAATGGAATTAGATCTATTGCCTGTATCGACCCCATACTCTTAGGAACAGGGGGGTTAAAACCTCCAACCGACTTCGGGAGGGAAGGAGTCGACTTCATGGTGGGGGAAGCTCAACATCTCGCAATAGCACCCAATTTTGGCGGCCCTGGTCTTGGGATATTTGGATGTCGGCATAATGAAAAAAATAAAAGAGACCTGCGATCTACACCTGGTAGGTATATTGGAAAAGCAAAGGACCTTAACGGCAGAGATTGTTTTGTCATGGTTCTTTCCACTCGCGAACAACACATTCGCAAAGAGAAGGCGACATCAAATGTGTGCTCTAATCAGGCATTTTTGGCTACACTCGCAGGGGCATCACTTTTGGCAAAAGGGGATCATGGTCTAGCCGAATCAATTCAAAAAGCAAAGTCCGCACTCAATAGAATTCAGGGCTTATTGAATAAATTGGACGGCATATCTCTCGCATTCCCCAACTCAACAAGCTTCAATGACCTTCTTCTACAAATTGACCGACCTGTGGATGAACTACAGAAAAAAGCTTCTGCTAAAAACCTTCAAATTGGAGTTGATGTCTCCAATCGTATGCGCACAGAAGAAAATCGCCATCTTCTTAAAATTTCATTCTCGGATCTTCATGAAGATGATTCAGTCGAGGAATTAATTACATTTTTAAAGGAAGAATTTCCTGAAAATTTAGGCAAAGTACTAATCAATAACAATAATGAAATTCCTCCTAAGTATCTAAGGGAAGGAAAGGCAGAAATCCCTAGTTTCTCCTACGATGAATTAACATTATATTACAAAAAACTAGCTAGCTTAAATGTGAGCCCTGACGATGGTTGCTACCCACTCGGGTCTTGCACGATGAAATATAATCCAATGCTTAATGATTGGGCGGCAGCTCTTCCGGGATTCTCTCAGGCCCACCCACAAGCACCGGAAAGTGATGTTCAGGGGCCTCTTCAAATTTTGTTTGAAATTCAGGAATGGTTTACAAAAATTACCGGGCTTCCAGGAGTTACTACTCAACCAGTTGCTGGAGCACAGGGAGAACTTGTCGGCTTAAAACTCTTCCAAGCCTACCATCGTTCCCGAAAAGATTATAATCGAAATGTCATCTTTATCCCTCGTTC
Organism: Opitutia bacterium; assembly: GCA_018646565.1. GTDB lineage: Bacteria > Verrucomicrobiota > Verrucomicrobiia > Opitutales > Seribacteraceae > Seribacter. Next base: position 7,464 of record JABGUO010000416.1, read on the forward strand.
CGCACACGGGACAAACTTTGCCACAGCAGCAATGGCAGGATTCACTGGTACTGATGGAATTGTATACCTTCAGGCATCTCCAAATGGAACCATTGACATAAATGATTTCAATGAAAAGATTCTAACATATGGTAATCGTCTATGCGGGGTAATGATTACCAACCCAAACACCTCGGGAATATTAGAAGAACAATTCCATTTGATTGC
>JABGUO010000417.1 GCA_018646565.1 Opitutia bacterium
CAATCAGAGCGTATAAATATCCGGCATTTATTTCACTGATCCCGATATTTTGAGAAAGAATGTTTATAAATTGGTCTTCTATTTTGATAATCAATTCCATAAATAATAGGAAAACAGATGCCATTCATCTTACAATCAAAATCAAGATATTATACAAGAAGGTTTGTTTCATTGATATCTCATACTAATAAATCTAGTTAAATCATCTTCTTTCTCGTTGTTTACCAATTAAAAAAATTGTCTACTCATAACCATGCAAAAACTAACTTTTTCTATATTCATTTTATCAATTACATTTAGTATTTGTGAACATTCCTGGGCAAAAACTAAAATTGTTTTAATTGCGGGAAAGGACAGTCATGGAACCAGTGCACACAATTGGGGTGATGGAGTAGACCTTCTTTCACATGCCCTGACAAAAGAATCGGCACTCAACATTGAGACTGCAATTCATAAAGGTGGATGGCCGACTGATCCCTCTATTTTTAATAATGCTGCATCGGTGGTGATCCTATCGGATGGTGGAGGACGACATCCAATCAACAAAAGGCTGATTGAGTTTGATGCTTTGGCAGAGAAAGGAGTGGGGTTAGTCTGCGTGCACTACGCGGTGGAGGTGCCCAAGGGAGCTCCGGGCGATATGCTCAAAAAATGGCTCGGTGGATATTTTGAGGTGTTTTGGTCGATCAATCCACACTGGACCGCCGATTTTAAAACACTTCCCAATCATCCGATTACTCGGGGAGTAAAACCTTTTAGCCTTAAAGACGAGTGGTATTACCATATGAAATTTCGCGACAATATGGAAGGTGTCACCCCAATCCTAAGTGCCCTACCCCCAGCAGATACGCTTAAGAGAGGCGATGGTCCACACAGTAATAACCCACATGTAAGAAAATCTGTACTCGAAAGAAAAGAAAAACAGCATGTTGGTTGGGCATCGGAAAGCTCCAACGGGCAGCGTGGGTTTGGCATCACCGGTGCACATCACCATAAATCCTGGGATAATGATGATTTTCGAACCTGCGTGCTCAATGCAATTGTGTGGACGGCAAAAATAGAAGTTCCTAAAAATGGGGTAAAGTCAGCTTCCAACCCTACTGAAAGGGTACAGGAAAAGCCTGAAACCTCTACTGTTAAACCTGTAGAAGCTAAGAATGCTCTATTTGCCAGTAAACTCATTACGACCAAGACCAAGGGACATGCAGTAGAGGTGAAGGCAAAAATCAAAGGAATTCAGAATTTATATCTCACTGTATCCGATGGATCGAATTCCTATTCATGCGATTGGGCGGACTGGGGTCTCCCTCGCTTGATCGATAGTAGTGGTGAAGAAACCAGGCTCACTGATCTTAAATGGAAATACGCAAAATCAGGTTGGGGAAAAGTACAAATTGATAAAAATTGTGGAGGGCGCCCCTTAAGAATTAATGGAAAGAATATCGCGTATGGTATAGGAACTCATGCGAACAGTGTAATTCAATATGAACTACCCAAAGATCATAAGTTCGTTGAATTTCGATGCCTTGCCGGAATTGATAATGGAGGAAGCGATCAGAAAAATGGTTCAGATAGCAGCGTTCAATTTTTTGTATCGGACAAGCCCATTGACTTGCCCAAGCTCGCCCAAGCTCAACAAAACCTACCGCAAGTAGATCATTATCCCGCAGATCAATTATTACTGCCAACAGGTCTTGAAGTAAAACTTTGGGCAAAGTCACCTCTGTTATTTAATCCCACCAATATGGATATCGACTACAAGGGCCGGATCTGGGTAGCCGAGGGAAGAAACTATCGTGGCAAGCGCACGCAACCAGACGGTGACCGGATCGTGGTAGTGGAAGATAAAGATGGAGATGGTGCTGCCGACAGTTCGCATGTTTTTGTTCAGGAAAAATCATTTATTTCGCCCTTGGGGATAGCTGTGGTGGATAATAAAATCATTGTTTCCCAGCCACCTGATCTTATTGTGTATACTGATGTGGATCGAAATGCCCGTTTCGATGAAAAAGTCGACAAACGCGAGATTTTACTTACCGGGTTTAACGGTGCGAATCATGACCATAGTTTGCATTCAGTAACAGTTGGTCCCAACGGACAATATTATTTCAATCATGGAAATAAAGGCTCTCAGGTAACCGACAAAGAGGGGTGGCAACTCAACGCAGGCAGCTTTTATTCCATGCAAAATATATCCGGAAGACCCAGTTCAGATGGACAGGTATACAATGGTGGAGTGGCCTTGCGGGTAAACCAAGACGGTACTGGAATGCGACCGATCGGCCATAATTTTCGAAACTCCTATGAACAGGCAGTTAGTTCGCTGGGAGATGTTTTTCAAAATGACAATGACGATCCGCCTGCCAGTCGAACGGCCTGGCTAATGGAATACGGGAATATGGGTTTCACCTCAAAGAATGGTCTCAGGAGATGGGGCAGTGATAAAATGCCAGGGCAAACCACTCAAGTTGCCGAATGGCGACAGGAGGACCCAGGTGTTGTCCCCGCGGGTGATATCTATGGTGGTGGATCCCCCACTGGAATTGCCTTTTATGAAAATGGAATCATGGAGGATCGCTTTGGAGGGTATGTGATCAGTTGTGAACCTGCCCGAAATGTTTTATTCGGTTACCATCCCAAAACTCAAGGTGCAGGTATTACCCTCCCCCAACGGGATATTTTTCTGACCAGTAATCCGAAGAAAAACTTTGCAGGTGCTGATTTTGCGAGTGCCGGACGAATCAATGGATTAATCAATTTATTCCGACCTAGCGATGTGTGTATCGGTCCGGACGGTGCGATCTATGTTGCTGACTGGTTTGATGCCCGGGTAGGCGGACACGGAACACGTGACGTGGGACAGACGGGTGCCATTTATCGAATCGCCCCCAAGGGTGCGAAGTTGTCTATTCCCACATTTGATTTTAACACAATTGCCGGACAAATTAAGGCTCTTCAAAATCCTTCCCCTAACGTTCGAGAGATAGGACGTACAAGGTTGGAGAGAGCAGGAAAAAAAGCCATACCCGCGGTCCGTAAACTCCTTAATCATTCCAATGAATTCATTCAGGCACGGGCAATTTGGTTGTTGGCTAAACTTGGATCCGAGGGTCTAAAAATCGTCGAATCTCAACTTGAAAATCAAAATCCAAAAATCAGAATTTGTGCATTTCGTGCCCTTCGACATGAAAATCATCGGATGCTCGATCATGCAAGGAAACTGGCAAGGGATGAATCTCCCTTGGTTCGCCGGGAAGTGGCTTTAGCTATGCGATATGTGCCCTTTGAAAAAGCACGGAATATCCTGCTCGAAATCGCCAAGGGATACGATGGGCAGGATCGTTATTATGTGGAGGCCTTTGGTATCGGATGCACCGATAAAGAGGAAAAGATCTATGCGATAGTAAAGAAAAGTATGGGAACAAAAAACTATGACCCAGAGTATGCGGGTTTGGTTTGGCGGCTCCACACGGTATCTGCCATTCCCGAAATCAAAAAATGGGCACTCGATGAAAGGCTGGATAATAATGTGAGCAGATCGATGCTGTTTGCTTTAAGCCTGATTGAAGCTCCCCAAGCTGCAAAAGCCATGGTAAGCATAGCTAAAAATGCAAAGTCAGAAACAGCAAACCTAGCCAGATCTTTTATTGAAAAACGCGATCAGGGCATATGGAATAAATACAAGGCCAAGGATTTACTGAACGGAAAAAGTTCCTCTGAAACGATTTATGTAGACCGCGTTGCACCGACTTCATTCGGACCGGAAACCAAGCTACTACCCGCTTCAGAAATACTGGCCCTAACTGGGAACCCAACCAACGGAAAGCGACATATTGGCCGCTGTTACATTTGCCATAAAGTCGGCTCTGTGGGAGTTGAGTTCGGTCCCACTCTAGCCGGGTGGGGAGGCGGGCAAAATAGGGAAACTATTCTGAAAGCCATCACTGATCCATCCGCAGATTTAGCCCATGGTTACGAGGGCACTGAACTACTGGTCAAGGGTGACAGGCGTATCCAGGGATTTATCCAGGCGGAAGGTGATCCACTCGTGATCCGGGTGTTCGGAGGAGAAGATTTGGTGATTGCACAATCGGATATTAAATCCCGTACAAAAATGAGTTCTTCCCTCATGGCTCCCGCGTCTCGTCTCGGACTCAACTCCCAACAGCTTCGCGATGTGGTAGAATACCTAAAACTAAACTGACCCTCCCCCCCCACTGATTCTTTAGTACTATAAAATGACTAATTTTAACTTCCCCCTGGAAAGTACCTATGCAGAACTACCCGATGTACTTTTCTCCAAACTTTCACCGACTCCGGTCAGTCAACCGGAGATCATTATTTTCAATCCAAAACTGGCCGATGAGATCGGACTGAATTTTTCCGAGACAAGCGAGGAGCAACGTACTCATTTTCTTTCTGGGAATCTCGTTCCCCAAGGAACCGCTCCTTTTGCACAAGCCTATGCCGGTCATCAATTCGGAAATTTCACCGTACTGGGAGACGGACGGGCGATTGTCCTGGGGGAACATCGGACTTCTTCCGGGAGGCGATTTGACCTACAACTCAAAGGGTCGGGACGAACTCCTTATTCACGGGGAGGAGACGGACGGGCTGCCCTCGGGCCGATGCTTCGTGAATATATTATCAGCGAAGCCATGCACGCACTTGGGATTCCCACCACGAGGAGTTTGGCGGTCGTAAATTCAGGAGAAACAGTATATCGGGAAACGGAATTGCCCGGAGCAATCCTGGCCCGTATCGCCGGCTCGCACATCCGGGTGGGAACCTTTGAATTTGCATCCCTACAAGGAGACACAGCAATAACCCAGGCCCTGCTTGACTACCTCATCGATCGGCATTTCCCCGAAATTAAGGAAAGTGAAAACCAACCGCTCGCGTTGCTCGAGGCAGTCATCGAACAACAGGCAAAATTAATTACCCACTGGATGAGAGTTGGTTTTATTCATGGAGTAATGAACACCGACAACATGGCTCTCTCAGGTGAAACCATTGATTACGGCCCCTGTGCTTTCATGGATACCTTTGCACCGGATACGGTCTTCAGTTCGATCGATCATAAGGGGCGCTATGCTTACGCCAATCAACCCTATATTGCACAATGGAACATTGCCCGTTTGGCAGAAAGTTTATTGCCTCTGATCGAGGGCAATAAAGAAGAGACAATCGCAATGGCGGAGGATGTATTGAATTCGTTCGAGCAGGTTTATAAAAAAAGGTGGCTCTCCATGATGAGGTCCAAACTGGGTCTTGCATCGGCAGAGAAGGAGGATGAAAAACTAATCACCGACCTGCTCGATTGGATGCATGCAAGCCAATCTGACTACACCAATACCTTTCGGAATCTGAGTAATTCGACACTTATCTCAGGCGAACTCTATGCCTCCAAAAACTTCCAAAACTGGCATTCCCGATGGCAGGATCGTCTCGAAAAGGAAGAGCAAGACCGGGAATCTTCCATCGCCCAGATGCGCTCGGTGAACCCATCGGTGATACCCCGAAACCACAAGGTTGAAGAAGCACTCCAAGCGGGCGAGCAAAGCGACTTCAAACCCTTTCACGACCTCATTAATGCGATGAATGAACCTTATGAAGAAGGCGAGCACCTCCTGCCCTACCAGGCTCCTCCACAACCAGGAGAAAAAGTACTGCAAACTTTTTGTGGAACCTGAACGAAGCATCCCAAGCTTGACCGACTCCTTCCGTACAGTAAGTTATAAGCCACTATGTTCATTGGAATTGCCGGAATCATTGGAGCAGGGAAGTCAACCCTTTCTCAACAGCTTGCCAACCACCTTCAGTACGAGGCATACAATGAGCCGGTGGACGACAACCCTTACCTCGAAGACTTCTATGCCGACATGAAGCGATGGGGCGCAATGATGCAAATCCATCTCCTCTTTCGCCGGTTCGAACAACACCAGCAAATCGTATGGAACAAGGGAAAAGGTGCGGTGCAGGACAGAACAATTTACGAGGACACCATTTTCGCACGCATGCTTTACGAGGCCGACTTTATCAACCAGCGCGACTACGACACCTACCTTGGTCACTTCAATGTAATGAAACGCTACCTTGTCTACCCCGATGTGCTGATTTACTTACGAGTCTCTCCCGAAATTTCAATGCAACGAATCCAAAAACGAGGACGGGGTGCGGAGAAAGGGGTTACGCTCGATTATATGGAAAAACTGCACCAGGGATATGAAAGCTTTATTGCGGATATGGACCGTTATACCCGCGTTCTCATTCTTGATTGGAATGAGTACCGAGAACCTGTTGAGGTCGCTGAAATGGTGAAAGCAAAAGCAGAAGAAAAACGAGAATTTATTCGCGATCTGAAATCAATTCAGAATTGATCTATTATTCTCAAGTCCAAATAAACTTTTCTCAGTAAAAGACCTTTAGTTTAATCAGTGGGTTCTTGACCACTAACCCCAGTCATTGTAGTAACAAAATGATGAAAATAGCTACTATATTATGCTTATTGTCAGCACTATCAATGGGTGCCGCCAAAAAACCAAATATTCTCTTTATCTTCACGGATGATCATGCCTATCAGGCCGTGGGTGCCTATAACTCCTGGCTCAAAGAACACTGCCCTACTCCGAATATCGATTCCCTCGCCCGGGACGGTATGCTTTTTGAACAGTGCTATGTTACGAACTCGATTTGCGGGCCAATGCGAGCCGCTATTCAAACCGGGAAATATTCTCATGCCAATGGATTTCTCGTGAATGGAAATAAGTTCGATGGTACTCAGCAAACTTTTCCTAAGATGCTCCGAAAGGCCGGATATACCACTGCAGTCGTAGGGAAATGGCACCTCGGCACACATATGTCGCCACAAGGGTATGATTACTCTGAAGTACTCATCGGGCAAGGTCCTTACTACAATCCCCCTATGCGAGTGGATAAAGACGGAGATGGTAAACATGACGAAGTGATCAAACATATCGGATATACTACCGATATAATCACCGACCTTGCCCTTGACTGGATGAAAACCAAACGCGACAAAGACAAGCCCTTTATGCTCATGTATCAGCACAAGGCTCCCCATCGAAACTGGCAACCCGGCCCCAAGTATTTAAACAAATACGACGATATAATCCTTCCTGAACCTGATACCCTTTTTGATAATTACAAGGGACGCACCCTAGCCGCTTATCAGCAGGACATGACGATTGCCGAGACCATGAGCCGTGGAGACTTAAAACTGGATGCCCCAGGTAACCTAACACCCGAACAAAGAAAAGTTTGGGATACCGCTTACAACGCAAAGAACGAGGCACTGAAGAACGCCAATTTAAAAGGGAAAGACTTGGTTCGCTGGAAATACCAAAGGTATGTGAAAGACTATCTTCGCTGTATCGCCTCGGTCGATGATGGAGTGGGACGCATGCTCGATTACCTCAAGGAAACAGGACTGGAAGAAGATACTATTGTGATCTACTGTTCCGACCAAGGCTTCTATTTGGGGGAGCATGGTTGGTTTGATAAACGTTGGATGTATGAGGAATCTTTGCGTACACCCATGCTTGTACGCTGGCCCGGAGTCATCAAACCGGGAAGCCGGAACGGCGATATTGTATCCCCGATCGATTTTGCAAGTACCTTTTGCGAAGTGGCGGGAATCGATTCACCCTCCGATCTGCATGGGCGCTCCATGGTCTCCCTGCTCAAAGGAAAGGCCCCTAAGGACTGGCGAAAAAGTTTTTATTATCATTACTACGAATATCCTGGATACCATTGGGTACGCAGGCACTACGGAGTGGCGGATGGACGTTATAAACTGATTCATTTCTATGAGGACGATGTCGACCAATGGGAACTCTTTGACCTGAAAAATGACCCCAGTGAAATGACCAGCGTATACGAAACCGCGAAATATGCAGTCGTACAAAATAGGCTTTCCCGGCAACTTGCCCTGCACCGGAAAAACCTTCAGGTTCCGGAGGAAGACCCTCCCCAATCCGTGGTAAAACGATTACCACCACGAACCCGAAAACCTACCGCACCGCAATGAAACTCTTTATAGCTCTGCTATTTGCCAGCCTCCTTAACCTTTCAACCTTCGCGAAGGAAAAGGTTCTTTTTTCTGGATCGGACCTCAATGCATTTGAACTAAAACCCGGATCCTGGAAAATTGAACCCGATGGTTCTGTGGTTTGCCGCATGGAGAAAATAATGGATAAAAAAGGAGTTGAACGACTTAAGGGCATAGGATTCTTGTGGACCAAAAAGAAATTCAGCGATTTTTCTCTTCGTCTTGATTACAAATTATCCGAGGGTGCAAACTCGGGAATTTTTTATCGAAGTAATCCGAAAGACCCCGTTCAGGAAGGTTTTGAAATCCAGTTAATGGATAACGAAGGGTTTCAAAAAAAAGCAAAAAAGATACTTCCTCCACGAAAATTAAATGCCTCTTTTTATGATGGCGTCGCACCCAAGGGAGAGTTCTCCAATCCAGTCGGGCGATGGAATCAGGCTGAGCTTATTTGCAAAGGTCCTCAGGTTTCTTTTTCCTTAAACGGACAACTTGCATTCTCGATCAATTTAGACGATTGGAAGAAAGCCGGCCAAAACCCCGATGGCACGACCAACAAGTTTAAGACTGCTCTCAAGGATCTGTCTCGAACTGGTTATATAGGATTCCAAAACCACGGACAAGTGGTTTGGTTCAGAAGTATTCGCATCAATATTCTTTGAGGTGAAACGAGTCGTTACACTGACTGCTTTTCTTTTCGTTCAATCCCTTTTTTCCACTCCTGAGAACTGGCCCCGGTTCCGTGGTAATAATGGCGAGGGAGGAGCAAGTTTTGAAATCCCTGCAGTTTGGGAGAAAGCTGATTATCGTTGGATTCTCCCGCTTCAAGAAAATGGGCATGGTTCCCCTGCAGTCTGGGGTGAACGCGTATTTCTAAACTCTTCAAGTAAGAAGGGTCAAATCCGCAAGGTTCTTTGCGTAGGCACGAAGAGTGGTGAAATCGAATGGTCACACTCCTATGCTTCCCAAAACCATAAGACTCACCGATTTAACAGCTTTGCCTCGAGCACACCGGCTCTGGACAGTTACAATGTCTACTCGGTTTGGGGGCACGAGTCGGAATTAATAGTCACCGCCCACACTCATTTAGGTACGCTCCTCTGGGAAAGAGATCTCGGAGGTGTCAAAGGTGGGCATGGATTTGCGGTTTCTCCCATTGTATTTGAGGGTGTACTGATCGTTCCTAATGACCAGGAAAAAGGGGGCGGTGCACATTATGGTCTGGATTGTAAGACTGGTAAAACTCGCTGGCAAATTCCCCGTGCAAGTAAGCGGCTCACTTACTCCACCCCCTGTATTTTTACTTCTCCAAAAGGAAAATCGGAAATTATTTTCACCAACTGGTGGCTTGGCTTTACCAGTTTGGAACCGCATACAGGCAAGCAGCTTTGGGAGCTTTCTGTTTTTGGACGACCCCATTCCGAACGAGCAATATCTTCGCCTATCGTGGCAGGTGATCTGGTGCTTGGAGTATGCGGGTTTACTACACTGAACAAACACCTTGTCGCGATTCGTCCGGCGTCGGTTTCCCAAAACGGAAAAGCAGAAGAGGTTTGGAGATTGGAAGAAACTATGCCCCACATTCCCTCCCCCTTGCTCAGTGGAAACCGACTTTATCTCTGGGCAGATAGCGGTGTAATCACCTGTGTTCGGCCCCAAACGGGAGAGCAGGTATGGAAGGCACGGGTGAAAGGAGTAAGGGACACTTTTTTCGGTTCACCGGTGCGGGCAGGTAATAAGATATTCTGTGTTTCGGCTCATGGAGATGTTGTTTCAATTGCGGATAGCGATCAATTTAAACAATTAGGAATAACCGAAATTGGTCAAGTTTGCCGGTCAACACCTGCACTTGCAAACGGAGATTTGTATCTTCGCACAGCAGAAGATCTGATCTGTATTAAAGGCGAATAAATTTATTTTTATTAAGTTGCTCAGGTTGTTTCAATCAAGATTGAATGAGCGTCTTAATTTATCAATATATGAAATTATCCTATTTTTTTATTGAAAATGTAAATTTGGATAACTTAGGTTTAAATTAATGATCATTCTAAGAGATGACATGCAAAGCAAAGTGACTGGTTGTATGTTAATTATTACCCCAATTGCATGGATTGTTACAAGTCTTGTAAACCCAGAAAGTTTAATGGTGGGGGGTGTCTTTTTTTTACTAGCCTTTCTGGTATTTTTCTGGCGATATTCTTGCACAAGTTCTGGGGAAAATGATTTAACAATATCATTCGACTCAATCAGATTTTCCACAGGTGGTAGACCGGTTAGAATCCGATGGCAAGAGTTAGAAGATTATGGCACAGGGAGAAAAACTTCTAAGATCCCCTCGGTTCAAGGAGGAGACATGGAAAAAACAACCGATTATATAACCCTTAAAAGAAAAAAGGCTGATGGTACAACAGAAACTTTTCACAAAGATTTATCAAGTTGGGGAGGCTCGAAAGTGATGGGACATGTTGCGTTTTACACGGCTGCAAGGGTTGTCAAACTGATTAAAAAATTGAGTGATGCACAATCTAAAAAAGAGCGTGTTGAAATAATCAAAAATGCTAAAGGGATTTCAAACTTTGAGTTTAAACAAAAAAAAATACCATTCTGGCACAGAAAGGTACTCACTTGTACAAAATGCGGGGGTATCTCTTGCTACGATAACCGCATTTCAAAAGATGAATTCATATGCCCTTCATGCGGGGAAAACCCAAAAAGTGAAAGAGAGAGAAACGGAATGATCAAGTAAACATCACTACCAAGTTGTGAGGTGGGTAGGAAACTTTTGTAAGAATATTCAGTTATTCTGAAAATCAGTCATAATACGCAAGATCGCACCGGTTGGTATCTTACTCAGGTAACTCATTTTGGTACGCTTAAAATAAAAACTTTTTTGCTTCTTATTGGATTCCACCCAAAAGCACTGCCAACGATCACGGCCCAGCTCATTTAAATTGTTCTCCACTTGCTTGGTCTCTTCTGTCCCCAAAGTAACCACCTTGTATTCCCAATCTCCGATATTCTCGATGTCTTTAAGCATCCACTCCTTTGACTTGTCGGTTAACTTCTTACCGTCGCCCACGGTTTCTGCGTACTTATCCTTGGCTCCCTTCAAGCCCTTTTCATAAACCTCTTTTAATTTTTCGGAATAGGTTTTTTCTTCCGCCTTTGATTCCTCCTCGGCCAGCAAAAAGAAAGAGGTGGATACAAAAATAATGGTGAGTGAAAGGATTGATGAAATTCTCATCTCTCAAACTTATGATTTTGTCGAGTCTATGGTCAAGCGATTGTCGATTTGAATTACGGCAATCTTTTAATTGAAGGTTGATCAATCAATCTCCCTTACACTCAATTCAGGGATTCATTCACTTCAACCATTTAAAATATGAAGACCTTCTCTAGGGAACAGCTTAACACCTACAAACAGGACGGCGATGTGATCACTCGCTAACTCTTCAGTAATAAAGAAATCGATTTGCTGGGAGAAACCGCTCGTGCAGATAATAAAATGGTCAAATCTTCCACCTAGCAGAATGACGGAGAAGGCAACGCCGTTCGACTGACTCTATGGAATCAACCGGGAGACGGAATCTATGGTAGGTTTTGCCCGTTGTCGACGGGTGGTCGATCGGGTGGAGCAAATACTTGACGACGAAGCCTATCACGACGATTTAAAATGGTGACAAAGATGCCAAAATCGGCGGTGCATGGGCGTCGCATCAGGATTATGGATATTAGTACCAAAACGGTGGGCGTAAATGGTTTTCAGGTTGAGTTTGATACCACTCAGAATACCGGTGGACTCTACGAAACAGGAGGCCGGACATGGGAAAAAAACCGGGCAAAAAAATAATAACCAAAAGAAATTACATCAAAGGAAAATGCGAAAACTTGAACTACGGTCAGTCGGAAGAAATATCACCGTCTAAACAAATAATACTATTTGCTCTGAACTCAAAAACGATAAGGGCCGGATTTAGAGTTGCTTAGGACTGCAGTTACATGAAGGGCAGAAGATGAAGGTCGTGTACAAAGATATCCAAATCAAGGAACTTTAATTTAAAGTCCCACTGGAATTACTCTTTTCAAACAAACTTACCAAAAGCACATAAAAGCAAAGTGTAAGATTGAATAAAGGAATTTGCAGGGGAGATGGAAGAGAATAAACGATTGCAGTTGCCGGTATCCAAACCATCCAGGTGGACACCATGAAAATTATTATTTTATCTTTTAACGCGACTAAACAATCATGAGATATTGGTACTGAAAAAGAGAATTTCGAGTCTTTCCATTCATAAAACAAGGCGGTGATGGGAGTCGCCCAAAATACACAATATACAAACTGGTCAAAGAGAACTTTTTTGAAAATAGTTTGCCATTGATTTCCTGAACCAAAAAGCCACGCCTGAAATCGATAAAATGCATCCACATCGACTCCCCGCAATGCCCAATATGAAATAAAAATTACTCCATGCATCCAATTGGGTCCGAAACCACCTCTCCCACTAAATCGCAAAAAGAGGTAAGGAATAACTCCGCCAAAAAGTGCCGTTGAAAAACCGGAATAAAGAAAGCCGTACTGCTTTTTCCATTCAATCACCAATTGAAACCAAGGACGAGATGCATCCAAAAAATAAAAGCAAAAAACTAAAATTATACCGATACACCATAAGATTAATCCCGGTAAAAAGTTTTGCCTGACTGCCTTTTCGATCTGACTAATCAATCTATTGCTCAATTCCTATTTTCCCATTTTTTATTTCGTTCAAATACCTAGTAATCGTATCAAAAATGAACGAGGATAAAATTCTTGCAATCGAATACAAAGCAAATGAAAATTAATATTTGTTTTTTACAAAAGTATTTTTGCCTTATTTAAAAAATATATCACGCCTAACTCAAACCTCCTCGCACGATGAATATTTATATCCATAAAGACGGTCAGCAATACGGTCCTTATACTACTGTCCAACTTAGGGAATATATTACCCAAGGTTCATTTTCCCTTGAGGATCAGGCATGCCACGACGGGCAGAACTGG
>JABGUO010000418.1 GCA_018646565.1 Opitutia bacterium
CATCCGCTGCCAACCAACTCAGGGCGGCACTGATCTTTCGGTGGGGTTCAGCATTAAAAATTAGATGCTCGTCCGTTTTGTCTCTTCCCTTTGGATTGATGGTTTTTTGCCAGGATGGAGGATCATCGAAACCATCGGTTCCAATTGATGCCGGTACATTGTAGTGATAAACTTTACCGACTCGCCCGGCCCACCATCCATGCTCCATGAATTGCTGAGAAAGCGTGACTGCATCGGGTACTTCATCCCGGAAATGTCGGTCCAGGTCATAGACCTTAATCGTGTCGGGCCGTAGGCCGGTCATCACCGATGCCCGGGTCGGGTTGCAAAGGGGCAGTTGATTGTATGCTTTGAGAAAGCAGACTCCCGTTGCCGCTAAACGATCGAGATGAGGAGTTTTAGCAATCGGGTCTCCGTAGCAACCCAGGGCACAGGATAAATCATCTGCAGCGATGAATAGAACATTTTGTTTTTCGGCAAATCCCGAAATGTAAAATAAGAAAATAGCGGGTAACAGAAATGATAGCTTCACTTTATTATAATTAAATTATTTTAGATTTTAAAATTTAGTCTTGAGCAAAGGGCCGTACCAGAAGACTTTGAAGTTTCCAGCTTCCCGGTTGTTCCACTCCTAAATGAGGTCCTGCGTCCAGTATAAGCCTTTCACCTTTTTTGATAATTCCCAGGTCACTGATGATACCTTTTTGATCATTTGCGTCATTATCCGCATCAATACAATATATAGCAAGAGGTGAGTTCTTTCCCTTCACCAAGCTTCCCCCACATGATCCATCTCCTGCTTTTAATGCAATGGATTCAATCAGAACATCCTGTTCAAACCGGAGGGCAATTCCTTCACCTTTATCGATGCGGGATGATTCTTTTCCTTCGATTCCAAGTCCGTCTGGCTTTTGAGTTGGGAGTCCCCCTTTACCTGAAATTGACAAAGTAAGCGGGGCTGGAATTGGCATCGGCTTGGTCCAGTCAAAAACAATTCGTTTTTTGGGGGCGAAGGAAACAAAGCGGTGTCCCCCCACAGTGCGGTGGAGAATTGCAATTGAAGTGAGTTTTTTGATCAGCGGTTTAAGTTCTGGATCTTCTAAACGATTTTTTGTCTCCATCGGATCAGTTCTTAGATCATACAATTCGACTGGTTTTGCCTTTGCTTGCCTAAGAAGAGATGCATCAAAAAATATTTTCCACTGTCCGTTTTTGATTTTCCCAGCGATCTTTGGATTGTTCAATCGCATGGCACAGGCGGCCCCATCCTTAGATTCCTTATGGTCATTGTAGAACATGGGACGATTGCTGATTTTTTCTCCTTTCCAAGTTGGTAAGATGTTAAAACTATCTTCTCCTCCCTTTGATCCTTTTCTAAGGTCAGGAAGCGGCACTTTTAGAATTTCTGAAAAGGTGGAGTATAGGTCCTGTAATCCAATAAGCTGATTACTTTTTTCTCCTTTTTTCACTTTGCCAATTGGCCATGAAACAATGAAAGGCACACGGTGCCCACCTTCGTAACAACTGCCTTTATTACTTCGTACTGGGCCAGTTGCAGTTTTGGTTTTTACTTCCGCTCCATTGTCTGATGTGAAAATTACAATCGTATTTTCAATAAGTTTTCGACTCGGCTTTCTTGGATCTTTTGTATTTTCAAGGAAATCAAGTAGGCGACCCAAAGCCACATCATTCTCATAAATATAGTCGTGGCGAACAGAAGCGGATTCGCCTGATACCATTTTGCCGGCTCCCTTTACTTTCTTTCCCCCAATCTCGTTATCTACCGTGTAGGGTCCGTGATTTGAATTACTTGGATAATACAGAAAGAATGGATTAATGGAACTCTTAGGGTTTCTGGTGTGTTGGTCGATGAATTCCATCGCATGGTTTGAATGGCGACTACCCAGAGAATGAAGATCATAGGCTTTTTCTCCTGCTTTGGCCAATTGTTTACCTTTGCCTGTGGCTCCGATGATTCGACGATTATGGATATGACCGGGGCCAATTGACTGAGTGGGAGTATTGCGGTTCTTGTTTGTCTTTGGTCCAGTTGTGCCTGCATTCGGACCGGAAGTTCCATGGGAGCGGGAAGTAAAGCGTGCGTAGTCAAACCCGTGGTCACAGGGCCCGTCAAAAACATCTTTGGTTAGATCCGCATCTTCCCAGCCTGCAGCCGGTTTTCCATTTGTTTGGGTGAATCGCAGTCCTAGGTGCCACTTTCCCACCATGGCCGTGGCATACCCTTGGGAACGAAAAAGAGTGGCGAGGGTGGGGCGGTCTTCTTCGATGAGAGGATCTCCTTGAACGCCAAACAGCACCCAGTGTTTCATTCGTGCACGCCAAGGGTATCTGCCAGTCAGCAATCCGTATCGAGTGGGGGTACACCGGGATGATGGAGTATGTGCATCGGTAAAGAGCATGCCGAGACTGGCAAGCTTTTCCATGGCCGGGGTATGAACCTGTTGATCGTCAGGATTCTTGGTGAAAAATTGGTAAGCTGATGTATCGCCCATACCCATGTCATCAGCCATGAAGAGAACAACATTTGGCTGGTCAGAAATTTGTGAAAATACAATGAATGGAATGAGGGGTAGAAATAAAAGAAGTTTCATTGTGAGATCCTACTAAGCTCCCTACTTTTTTTGCAAGGCGATAGCACCTCCTTTTGAATAAACGCGAGAAGGGATTTGTTTTTAGAAACTTAATTCTAATGTGGGCCCCGAAGCTTCTGGATGGGAATCACTGGCAAATGCATGAACCATACCGCTCCCTCTGGTTTCAGTAGTTTCTCTGGTCAGGATAAAGGTGTATTCACTGGCGTTGTTTGATTTTAGAAATTCCACTAGTTCATTGCTTTCTATCGTGATGGAACCACGTTCCTGGCTGCGCGGGATTTCAAATTTACCTACTAAGGTAGCCGATTCAGTTGTGGGTGCATCTTCCCATTTTAAATTCCCCCACGATTCCACCCCGGTAAATCCAGCAAGGGCATAGAGATTGAACCGATTGGTTTTGGGAAGGTAGACCCGATGGCCGAAACCGCACGGGACCAAATTCAATCTCAATCTTGATTTTTTTATCTTACTCCAGTCCACTTTATCCTGTTTGAAATTAAATAAAGACCTTCTTTCATAGGGATTGGAACCAGTGTCCAATTTAACCATTAAGTAATCCTGGTCGAGATGCTCAATCTGATCATTTCGGATGATGGACTGGCATTTTCCCTCTGTTTGAATGCGTAATACTTTATCTTCTCGCTCAGGAATTTGAAGAGGTTGTTCGTCACTTAGAACAATCTTTTTACCAATGCCATAATCGTTAAGTGTGGCGGATTCATTCTCTAGTAAGAAGAGAGACTGTCCCTTTGGCGAATGAAGTGAAATTTCACCTTCCAAAACTTTGAAATCGGATATTTTTCCGTTGTTCATAATCGATACACCAAAGGCGGTTCCATGATCCACCGCATAGCCGGTTGGTGTAACCAGAGTGAAACCATGAGCAGATTCAGGGACATGTACTACAGCATTGCCTTTAAGCAGTTTTCCTTGCATTGCACTTTGCAGTTCAATTTCGGCAGGAGCTTCCAGTACGACTTCAGCACCAGATGAAAAACGGATCGTTGCAACACCCGACTTTAAAGTCATCAATCCAGCGCTTAATTCGCTTCCCTCTAAGGTGGGTAAGGAACTTTCCCACGCCGCATTTTCATTCGATTCTAATGTGGCAATCGATTCTTTTGTGTTAAAAAAAGAATATCCCAATATTCCAATGACAAGAATGAAACTGGCTGCGATACCAAGCATACTGACCATGGAGTTCCTTTGCTTAAAAGAAATCACTTTTTCTTCAAGCAATGGCGAAGAGAATTCTGCCTCGAGTGCCGCGCCTACATTAACCTGGTCATAAAACCTTTTTCTTAAATCTGAGTTTTCTTTTAGTGATTGATCCAGTTTTTGAACCCCTGCTTCACTTAGGTTTTGATCTAAGTAACGGATAATTAATTCATCTTCTTTTTTCATCTTGTTAGAGGGAATTATGTTGCATCGGCAACTTGCTTGGCGCATTCGGCAAGTCTTTGGCGAATACGGTAGATCCATTGATAGAATCCAGTAATACTCTTACCAAATTTTTGTGCCAGTGCAGGAGTGTTTGATTCGTCGTCATACATATCCTGAAGGGCGGATCGTTGATCTATTTTTAGTTTGCCTAAGCAGTGCTGGAGAATTGCCTCTTTTTCCAAATCCAATTGCTCAGCTTTACGATCCAATTCCTCGGCCATGAGTTCAATGGTTTCAGTGGATAAAACCAACCGTTCCCTTTCCCTAGCTAAATCTCTTCTCCAAGCAAGGACTTCGAACCGGGCAACCCCAAATGACCATTTTCTGAAATCGTTATCTGATTGTAACTGATCGAATTTTTTCCACAGAACAATGGCAATCTTTTGCATCACATCCATAGCATCTTCCCTTTTGTATACGAGTCTACGCACATAGCCATGGATTGAAGCTTCATTGGCTGTGAAAAGACCCAAAAAGCAAGTATGCTTATCTTTTTCGCTTTTGAATCGCATTGAAATAAATAGATGTCATTAAACACAGTACTCCATCAAGAGTTTGTATTTAACAGTTTAGAGAAAGCTATCCTTGAATTATTTCTCAGCGTTCAAGAAATTGGTCAACTGGTTACCAATATTTCTTGGTGAAAGTAGAAGCTCTCCGTGTGTTTTCTCAATATAATTAAGGGCATTTGACTGGTACTCATCAAAGCACTTTTTGGATAACTTTCCGACTTTGTCATCTTTACCTCCAATTTTAACATCAATGCCTTCATCTCGGAACTTAACTCGTGTGCCAGAGGGCCAATCCTTGAGTATATCTTCATTTACCTTTTTTTGCTCTGCTTCTGCCAAGATGGTTGAAAAGGTCATGAGGTTGCCTTCAAGTTGGATGAATTCGAACTTATTTTCCAGTTTCTTTTCGATCAGATCAATTGTTTTTTGACTCCATGCACTCGGGGTCTTCTCTTCCAATTCTTTCCGCAATTGTGGAATGTGGGCAATAATCTGTCTTTGAATAACTTCGTTGGCCGAAGCAAGAACCTGTGAAATGTTACTTATTTTTACAGTTTGGGCACCACATAGCTTTCCCACTTTGTTTTTGTAGAACCCCACATTTTGTACATCGACATTCTTATGGAGTAGTTCTATGAGTTTGTTTTCCGGATCACCAAACTTTCCATGCTTATTTCCTTTTATTATAGATTTTAGCATCTTTTCGACCGAAGGTTTACTGTATTCAGCAATCCAATTGCTGAAGAAGAAAGCTCTTTTCTCCCTAAGGACGGATTCCAGTTGATCAATTTGCAATTGATTCAAACTTTCATGAGTTGCGACATCGTCACGATTTTTTTGTGTATACTCTCCCTTATCGAGATTCCCAAAGATACCTTCGTATGTCAGGGTGACTCTTAATTCATCTTTGTCTACATCATGGATGTAAGATAGTTTCTCCCGTTCAAATTCAATACATGAACTAAAGGTTAGGCAGAGAAAGAGGATAAGCGAAGATAATGAATATTTCATTTGAATAGTGTTTTGGATTACCAGACTACCTTCAAGGATAATACATCCTTCACATTAAGATATCAGTTTAAAGTAGTAATCATTTCCAGAATTAGCTTTTGTCCGTTTGGTTTTTCCATCGGTAAAGAAATTTTTTCACCAGGCTGTACTGCTTTTATAAATATCACCCCACCATCTTTGAATGACCGGGTCATATTCATTTGATTTGATGAATCTCCCAATCGAAGGCCAACCCAAGCTTTCTTTTCACCTTTTTGGATGAGTGCAGATGGTTGCGACTTGGATAAGTCCATTTCGAGAAGTTTGTATCCGGAAGCGAATTTTCCTTCTTCCAACCAAAAGTTTCCTTCGGGAGTGGATAGGGAGGCATAGGCTTTCCCACGGATTCTAAAAGTACCACTCAATTCGATTTCGTTCATCCAATCATCCGCAATCTTTTGATCTGATCCAAAAGGTTTGTCTTCAAATAATCCTAAAATCTCAACTTCTTGATCAAGTTTATCCGGATCATGGATTCCCACAAAAGAGTAACCTTGAATCAAAAGTCCATTGGGAGTCTCCAAAACTTGAAATTTTACACGAACCCCATCCTCGAGTTTTTTATCGACTCCCTCTGATCTTTTTTCCTCGGTAATACAGATACTCGCTTCCTGGCCCAAAGGGGTTGTGATACTGGGTGCAGAAAGGATGTCTGGATCTCCTTTAGGACGAATTTCAAAAAATTTAGATTTAATAGTAACCTGCTTTTGAG
>JABGUO010000419.1 GCA_018646565.1 Opitutia bacterium
ACTTTCATCATCGACAAGGACTCCTCGGGAGAATGCAAAGGTACAATTCCTGGAGTCCACTTCCTCCAATTCAACGAGTCTAGCAGTTGCGGGCTTTTTTCTTTTTTATCGCCCTCCTGGGCATTCAGAAAGCCTGTAATCACCAAGAGAAATGTAAAAAGTAAAAATAAGAAATTCATAGTCTATTAATCTATTAAGATTTACCCCTTAAACAACTTGTTTGTCACTTGTAAAGCAATTCGATTTATTCATCACACTAATTTATTTCTAATTGCCCTTTATAGAAGAATTAAAAATATATATTATTATGAAATTCCGAGTTTTAGTTATAATTTTATCTTTCCTACCTGCTCTATTTTTGCAATCAGAGCCCGAATCCAAAGAACTATTTGGAAAGAAGTTCTCCCACTTGGATCATCTCTCGACCGGTCAATGGTGGAAGCGCGCTAGACCTCCAGAGGTACCTTCCAAGAAAGGAAAACCTCCCAAGCGAATCATTGAATTAAAAGTTCCACGTGACGAGGTAGTCGCCTTTGCTTTGTATGCACAAGACCTTGGAACTCTAAAACTAACGGGACAACTATACCCACTTATGCCCGATGAATCCCGATCCGTTCGACTTGAAATAAAGGAGGGGACAAAATGGAAGGAAATTTCCAGGGTTCAAGTTACCTATCCAGGTTGGAGTGCTCACTTTCGTATAAAAAACTGGGATTCGTCCAAAGATATCCCCTATCGAGTAAGGCATGGGAAACTAGCGTCTTTTAATGGAACTATCCGCAAGGACCCGACCGACCAAGAGAGCATTGTTGTTGGAAACTTATCTTGTAATTCCAGCCGTACTAAAGGCCCAAGACCCCAAATTATTGAAAACCTTAAATTAATTGATCCGGATGTACTATTCTTTGCTGGGGACCAGACCTATCACCATACCGAGCACACCGCTGGGTGGATTGAGTTTGGGCTGCAGTTCAGAGACTTAATAAAAGACCGCCCCACAATCACCATTCCGGATGATCATGATGTTGGGCAAGCTAATCTTTGGGGCGAATCAGGCATACAGGCGACATCACCCGAGGGAAATAGCGGAGGTTATTTTTACCCTATTACTTATGTTAATATGGTACAACGACAACAGACTTGGCATCTGCCTGATCCGGTCGACCCAAAAAAGTTAAAAAGGGGACTTGAAGTATACTTTACCAGGCTACGGGTAGGTGGAATTGATTTCGCAATCTTAGAAGACCGTAAGTTTAAAAGCGGGCCGTCTGGTAAAATACCTCCCATGGGGCCCCGACCTGATCATATCAACGATCCATCCTATGATCGCAACGCGGTTGACTTGGAGAATCTTGTTTTGCTCGGCGATCGCCAATTGAAATTTCTTTCCACATGGAGTCAGGACTGGGAAGGTGCCGAGATGAAAGCGGCACTTTCTGCAACAGCGTTTTGCGGAGCGGTACATATTCATGGCCATCCGAATAATCGATTGCTTGCCGACTTGGACAGTAATGCTTGGCCACAAAAAGGGAGAAACAAAGCACTTCGAGAATTACGAAAAGCTTGGGCCCCACATTTATGCGGGGATCAACACCTCGCAGTATTAGTTCAACATGGAGTTGAATCTTATCGGGATGGACCCTTTGCTTTTACCAGTCCTGCCATTGTGAACACCATCTACGGACGGTGGTGGAGACCAGAGAACGAAAAGCCCGGTTTGCGTCCCATTTCCAACTCCCCACTTCCCTGGACTGGTGACTTTAAGGATGGCTTGGGCAATAAGATAACCATGCACGCTTATGCCAATCCCGAAAATCGTCAAAACGAGTTAAAAAGAGCCGATGGTTTTGGAGTGGCCCGTTTTAATAAAAGAAATAGAACTATCACTTTTGAATGTTGGCCCCGTTTTGCCAAGGTAACTGAGGGGGACAAAGCACAATTTGCGGGCTGGCCTGTTACGGTAAAAATGTCTCATAATGATGGAAGGAAAATCATGGGTTGGTTACCAAAGCTCGTATTTCCCAAGAAAAATCAAGTGGTTCAAATCAAGAACTTAAAGACTGAGGAAATCCTCTACACTGTTCGAATAAATGGAAACACTTTTCAACCCAAAGTGTACTCCATGGATCCACACGAAGTACGCCTTGGTAAAAACGGCCCTGAAAACCAGTTCTTAACTAATTGTTATCCTGTTAAAGACCCAACCAAAGCAAAAGAACTTGCTGTTAATCAATAATTAATCCCCGTGCTTAAGAGACTTGGATATCCCACGATTCCTTCGGGTGGACTCAAGATAGGCAATAAGGTCACGCAGGTCAGCAGTAGATAAGACTTGCCCCATAGGTGGCATAGCAGAGATGGGAGGTGAAAACTGGGAAACCTCCTGGCGGGCGAAAGTTAAATCCTTCCCATCCATGGTAGTGAGTTTGACCTCTTTCTTATTTTCATCCGCCAGTCTTCCAGAATAAGCCTCTCCATTTTGAAGAATAATTGTAGAGAGGCCATAACCGGGAGTAATCACTGCACTTGGGTTTACAATCGACTCCAACAATTTTCCACGACCAAGGCGTTTTCCGACAAGGCTTAAATCCGGGCCCTGCTCTCCT
>JABGUO010000063.1 GCA_018646565.1 Opitutia bacterium
TCAAAAATCACGAGAATGAAAAATCGGATGAAATTTTTGACGAAGTAATATCAACCATTCCATCCCATAAAATTCATTCCATCGATTGGAGCGAGGTGCGGGGTTTGGATGACATTTCAACACTTGCTGATGCCAAGCACTATCCATTGTCACTCGTTTATCTTGGTTTTAAAAAAGAAGATATCTCCCACCCTCTCGATGGTTTCGGCTTTCTTGTACCCGAGGTAGAAAACCTTAAAATTCTTGGAACCCTCTTTTCGAGTACCCTCTTTCCAGGTCGATCCCCTGAGGGGGAAGTGCTATTAACTACTTTTGTTGGAGGCGAACGGAACCCTGCACTTGCTAATTTGCCGACCTCCTCAATTTCAGATTTAGTTCAAAACGAATTATCACAATTGCTAGGCATTCGAGGGGAACCCACTTTTATGGAGGTTAAAAGATGGCCTAATGCAATTCCTCTCCCGGACAGACAAATGAAAGAAAGAAAACGGGCTGCCAAGAAACTTAGTTCACTCAATCCAGGTCTACAATTTGCAGGTTCTTTCCTCACCGGTGTTTCATTACCAAACTGCTTGGATGCATGCGAATTTGAATTTTCGTAAACTCTCTCCTTTTTCTTGGAAAGATTGCCTCGATAAGCTTTACTAATTTACTTACATTTTAAACATACTCTACTTCTCATCACTATTTAAATTATATGTCTGCTAACGATTCTACTGTACCGGTTAAAACCGCGGTCATTCTCCTTAATATGGGAGGTCCTCAAAACAAGGATGAAGTTCACCCCTACCTCAAGGAACTATTCCAAGATCGTGAGTTACTTAAACTTCCCTTTCAAAAACTCCTAGGAAACTTTATTGCCTGGCGGAGAACTCCTAAAATCCAGGAACGATATGCTGAAATTGGTCAATACTCACCAACGTTAAAGTTGATGGAGAAACAGGCAGAACAGATTTCAAAAAAACTGGACGAAGTACATCCAGAATCTGCTCCCCATGCTTGTGTTTCCGGGTTTCGCTACTCCTCACCCCGAACAGGAGAGATGATCAAGAACTTCGAAAATGCAGAGCGTATTGTCCTTTTTTCACAATACCCTCAGCACAGCTGTTCAACTAGCGGTTCCTCACTTTGTGACGCATACCGGTGGTTGGACAAGCATAAAGGTGGCAAGCATCAAGGTAAAATTTCGGTTATCGATCAATGGTGGGACCGTGAAGATTATACTGAGCTCTGGGCATTTCTCATCAAAAGAAAATTCGAAGAAATGAAAAAGGCTCACGGCTTACAAGATGAAGAAATAAGAATTATTTATTCCGCACATAGCCTTCCAGAATCCTACTGTCTTGAAAAAGGGGATAAATACAATGAGGAGATCACAGGATCATACGAAAACATTGAAAAGGTGCTTAAGAAAGAAGGCTTGAAACATGAGGGTGCGTTAGCATGGCAAAGCAAAGTGGGTCCACAACGCACCAAATGGCTAACTCCCGGAACTCCGACTGTGATCGCAGAAACTACACAAAAGGCAATTCTTATGGTGCCCATCGCCTTCACCACTGATCACATCGAAACCCTGGATGAAATTGATATTGAATTTCGTGGTTATGCAGAAGAAGTGGTAGATCATTTTGCTCGAGTCGACTGCTTCAATTTAGAAGAAAAATTTATTGACCTGTGTGTTCGTTTAGTAAGTAAGCATATGGAGGAAAAGTATAATTCTTCTATCCGTCCCTGTTGTGTGAATTGTGAAGGAAAAGACTGTTCTGCAATGAGACAATTTTTTGGATCCAACCCCGTTCACCAAACTGCTTAACCAGTTCATTTCTCTCTCTTTGGATTCCATTTTATCTTATTTGCCCTGTCCTATTAATTGAATCTATTCAACATTGGTTATGAACTTCAATGATGCCCGAGATTTAATGTGGATCGCCGGAGGGTTATACGGATCTGCATTCTTACTCGGATTCCTTAAAACCTTTCGACTGAGTTGGTCGCCACTTAATGAAGCACCCTTAGCAGGTATAATCATAGGTTTTTTGTTACATACCCGTGCCCTTTACCTAAGGGGTTTGGAAATTCATGGATGTCCATTAGGAAATACATTAGAACGAATTCAATTCATTCTTTGGTCATTAATACTGACCTTTCTTATTCTTCGCTTATTGTGGAGACTTGACCTATTGGGTTCATTTTGTGCAGGACTTTCCTTTGGGGCTGGTTGGCTCACACTCATCTTGCCCAATACGGACCCAATGTATTGGCTAGCACCCGATTATCAGAAATTATTTTCTAATCCATGGGTCGAATTACATGCATCCATTGCTATTTTTAGCTATGGTGTATTTTCACTTTTAGCAATTGTAAGTGGGATGTATTTAATACAAAGAAAAGCACTTCTCTCCCGGAAATTCGATAAACTAGGATCCTTTCTTCCCCCCATTAATGACCTGGAGGTTGCCTGTTGGAGACTGCTCTCAGTTGGAGTTATTTTTCTGACCATCTCGATATTGGTCGGGGGAATGCATTGGACCCGGCATCCTGAATTCGTTTCCTCAATCAAGCTAGCGGTTACAATATTACTATGGCTGGGATATAGCGTTGTTTTTTTTCTCCATCTAACGAGTCGAATCTATGGTTCAAAATTTGCAAAGATCACGATCATTCTTTTCTTATTAGCAATCGGAAGTCTTGCATTGGTAAACTCGAAGAACCGAGAGGATACAAAACAAGAAATTATCCCTGAGAAGTCTTCGGATTTAAGCTTGTGAATCAGGAAATCAATCAATCTCTTTTTTTACTGGGTAGTTCTCACCAGGTTGCAGATTTGGCAGCACGTGAACGAATCAGTTTACCGCCTGACTCCATTGATGAATTCTATAATGGCCTCGGTAAAATCGAAGGCCTGGATGAATACCTTCTTTTAAATACTTGCAACCGCACTGAAATTTATGGCGCGGCTCAAAAAAGTTTCTCCTTTGATTCTCTTGGAAAATATCTCAGTAATTTTCGGAAATTAGATCCAGATTTTTTAAGTCAACATTCTTACCAACGTAACGATCATGAAGTGGTTGATCATTTATTCAAAGTAACTTCAGGAATCGATTCCCAAATGGTCGGAGAAACCGAAATACTGGGACAAGTAAAGAAGGCCTATGAAGATGCCTGTAAAAGAAAAGCGGCAGGGAAAATGTTAAATCGACTTTTTCAAAAAGGATTTCAAGCAGCCAAATGGGCTCGTACCAATACCGGTATTTCCCGCGGACAGGTAAACTTGGGAAATGTGTTATGCGAACTCGCACGGCGAATTTTTGGAAAAGTATCAAATTGTAGATTACTGGTAGTGGGAGCCGGTGAAGTAGCGGAAAGTACAATTGAGGCCTTTAAATCAAGGGGTTCACAAGCGATCACTGTTACTGGACGTACATTTGAATGGTGCCCGCTCTGCCGTAATAAACCAGCTGAATTAGCTGAGAAATTTGGTGGATTCGAGCTTTCTTTTGAACAGTTCAAAGAATCGATGCATCTTTTTGATGTTATCTTAACTTCTACCGCAAGTGGAAAGGCATTAGTTAATTACGGAGATATTAAAAAGTCTATGAAAAAAAGACCTTCCCAACCCCTTTTCCTTATTGATGCTTCTGTTCCTCGCAACATCGAAGAAAAAGTGTCTCAGATAGAAAATGTATTTCTTTACAACATGGACGATGTATCCACCATTGCGAATGAGAACCTGAAATCAAGAATTTCTGAAGTGGATCGCTGTAAGGGTGCTCTTGCGAGAAGAGCGTTAAAATTATGGGAACAAATGACTCAGACCAGAGAAATTTCCTGACTCAACCATTCAACTACTCCTTGTTCATCGGGAACTTGTAAGCGATTCAATAATTTTTTTGCTACCGATTGAGATTTCTCTTCTGAATCTTCATTCTGCAGTACTTTCAGAATTGATTGGTATAAATTTTTTCGATTTGCCCGCCCCTGAAGGAATTCAAGATAAGGAGGAGCTTCAGGAATTAAAATATTTGCCATTCCTAAATATGGAATCGTAACAAGAAATCTTCCCAGCAA
>JABGUO010000420.1 GCA_018646565.1 Opitutia bacterium
ACCACTCCGCCCAGCACATCAGTGGAACATCCATACACCCAGTCTGAACCCGGCTGAAAAAGCAAAGGCACCTTGTTCATACCATTTATCATCGGGACCAGTTTTTTATCACGGTCGAGGACACCGCCATCCTTATGGGCCTGATTAATTTCCTTGTGTGGTGTCCGACCGTAAGTCAACCCCGAGGTATGCCTGAGCAAATCTGCAATCTTAACCTCACGAACCATCTCAACCAACTTACCCTTTTCCAATACCTTCATATTTTTAAGAGGTGGGAAATACAGGGAAAGCGGATCATCCAAATTCAGCTTCCCTTCCTCGTTCAACATCAGGGCCGCGACCGAGGTAATCGACTTAGTCATCGAATAAATACGGAAAATTGTATCCCTCTCAATGGGTAAATCATTTTCCAAGTCCCTCTTTCCATACGTCCCAAAATGAGCCACCTTACCCTTACGGGCCACCACCACAATGCCACCGGCCAATCGGCCCTGCTTGATCAACTCCTCCATTTTTTGATCCACCAATTTAAGCTTACCTGTATCCATCCCCGCCTTACCTGGCTTACTAAAAGGTAAATCCACCTCAACATTTCCACTTACCAAATGGGAAAAAGCTAATCCTACTAAAAGAATAAATCTTAAAACATTTCTCATCTTTAAACTCTTAGTACACACCATTCTTTTTTAGCAACCGTATAGTACCAGCGGCAATAAACTTACAAATGCAACCCACTCCCTATGACAGATATGACACCCTGCATCCTTCTTTTCATTGGGGTATTTAATGTATCCTTCCGAAATGAAAAATATAAATCAATTAAAACGAAACCTTTCTCCTGAACTTGAAGAAATTCGTGTTCATCATATTCACAGTAGTGATAAATGCTACAGAATGTACGGTGGCTTAGCTTCCAATCTTCTTTCCTTTGAAAATCATATTATTGAATTGGAAATTCGTCATGCGGACCGCTGGTCAAAAGCGCCTGATGTAACCGCACTCCAAATTGCCACAGGATGGAAAGATAACAAAATACTCAACCAGGCAACTGGCTACCTCGTTCATTTATTCAAAAGAAGAAATAATCCTGGAGTTGTTGCTCAGGCACCCAAATCTGAAAACCGAGATAAAGTAGATGAATTTTGTTCCGAATTTATTGCCGCTCTCAAAGCGGCTGCGGACACGACGAATGATGAATACTTAGAAAGTATAAAAGGAGTCTTTGAGCCAAAATCTGATACCTAAAACGGGGCTCAGACAATCTCTCCTATGACACTTATGACGCAGGCAGAACCTATCTTTTCCAAGATTCTATTGGTATAATGCATCCCATGAAAATCATCGGATATACCATCACCAAGGAAGAAGCGAACCTGTTCTGCGAACGTCTATTTTGGCTCAGTCAGGCTAGACCACGCCTACGGGAAACCCTTGAATTGGACGGCGATCCCAAACACTCTCCACTCGCTCAGCAAATTGCCAAACAACTGGTATTGGGAAAACTCATCATTGTGGATAATAATAAAAAAGATGTGGTCGTTTGTGGAGAAAACAGAGTAAAAGAATTCAATAATATTACTCTCTTACCAGCTGAAATTCCCGAAATTGAAGTCCATATTCACCACCACCGAAACAGAACGGACCTGGGGCCCATCTCGCTTCTCAAACTCTATGACCTACTCCCCACACTCAACCTCGAAGAGTTCTCCCTTTGGCACACCGGAATCGAAAAATTCGTCAACTTGGCTGAACTTAAAATCCGACTAATTGGGTAATCAATGCCTACCGAATAAGTTCCAAGAGTCTTTGTGCAAGAGAAGCTGCAGTAAAGGGAGAAACTCGATCCTGTTCAACAGGGGCAAGCTCCACGATATCCATACCCACACAGGTACGACCTGAAAGAGCTGAATACACTAAATCAATAGACTGGTAATAACTCAATCCTCCCGGCACAGGGGTTCCCACAGCTGGCATAATAGACGGATCCAATCCATCCAAATCGAAAGAAAGATAAACAAGCTTCGGAAAGTCATCCGGCAGTTCAACTGAACTGATATTGGAGCGGACTAACTCCTCACCATCCCAAAAAAGTACCCCCCTATCTTTTCGAAACTCCCTCTCTTCTTCGCACATCGCACGCACACCAATCGATGCGAGTCGATGCCCACTTTCAACCAGCAGGTTCATCACACTTGCGTGTGAATGGGCTTCTCCCTGGTATTTCTTACGAAGGTCGGCATGGGCATCGATTTGAATAATCCCAACTTTTTCTCCCAGCACATCAGAAATCCCACTCACGGTTGCCCAAGTGAGAGAGTGTTCTCCCCCAAGAGTAAATGGAAATTGATTCTTTCGAATAATTGAACTCACGCATTTCTTCAGTTCTTGTAAACAATTAACATGGTCCACCGAACAATTAATTGCCTCCTGGGTAAAGATACCTGCACTGCAAATATTGGACCTCTCCAATTCCTGACTGGCCTCAATAATAGCCTTCGGTCCTGCCGCCGTGCCCGGTCCGTAAGAAACTGTCTTCTCCATCGGGCATGGAATAATTTGAAACTTTGCAGTTTCAACTTCGTTTTCGCCCTCACTTAATTCGGATCCTAAGAACTGCATATTATGAATAGTCATGACAAACGGTTTTCAAATTCCTCATAACCAAATTTTTTAATTATGGATAATTTATCAGTTTTGGAATTCCACAACGCAATCGAAGGAAGTGGAACTCCGTTAAAAGTATTGGTTTTAACCATGGTGTAATGGGCTTGGTCTAAAAATGCCACCCGTTCTCCACGCGTTAGCTTTTGATCAAACCCGTACTCCCCAAAGCTATCCGC
>JABGUO010000421.1 GCA_018646565.1 Opitutia bacterium
AGCAAGCTCTTTTTTGATCAGATGTATGGTTTTTATATCAAGAAAATCCAGGATCCAATGGCTCGTTTCCTGGAGGTTATGGAATTACTCTTTATTTCCGGGTTAATGGTTCGTGGTTCAGCGGGAGTGGCCGCTCTTCTCGGGATGCTGGGAAAAGTTTGTTATATCGGAAAGATCCATGCCTACACTTTTTGGTTCGTTGCCGGGACGATTGGATTTCTTGCCTACGCATCGGGAATATTTGGAAATTAAGCAATAGATTACAATGACTCTTGATCAAATTTTACTTCTCGGTTCCATAATTGTTCCCGCCCTTTCTTCCGCATTATTATTTGCGGGAATCGGAGGAGGAGATTACTGGGCGAAAAAATTAGCATATATTGGCTTTGGATTTCCTTTTATTGCAGGCATTGTACTCTTTTTCAATTTTGACGGTTCAAATGGTGGGTATTGTTTTGAAATTTTCCATCCACGAATGGGTTTGCAGGAACTGAAGATTACTTTTCATCTAGGACTAAACGGGGTTTCTTCCCCTTTATTTGCCATGGCCGGTGTGGTTGGACTTGCCGCAGGTTTGACGGCTATTCGCTCCGGGGCTGAAAGATTGCGTTTATACTTGGCATTATTATTGGTCATGCAGTCCGGGCTCATGGGCCTGTTTGCCAGTATTGATTTATTTTTTTACTACCTCTTTCATGAATTTGCACTAATTCCCACCTTCATAATGATCGGATTATGGGGGGGGCGAGATCGCAGAAGTATTGCATTGGAAATCACGATTTACCTAACCTTGGGGGCACTGCTTTCCCTTGGTGGATTGGTCGCGTTAAATGTGATGGTAGATGCGGAAAAATTTGATTTTCCATCACTCTCACTTGCTCTTGCTAATGCTGAGATGCTCGAGTCTACACAAATCAAGATCTTTGGCCTTCTACTCATTGGGTTTGGTATTTTAGTTGCCTTGTTTCCATTTCACACATGGGCAGCAAAAGGTTATGAAGCTGCCCCGACCTCGGTGTCCATGTTGCATGCAGGCGTTCTGAAGAAGTTTGGACTTTATGGATTGATTCAAATTGCCGCACCTCTCCTACCGGAAGGTGCCCTTGCTTGGAGTCCCTATTTATTATGGCTTGCCTTAGGAAATGTATTACTGGTTGGATTTGTAACGATTGCTCAGACTAACTTAAAAAGCATGGTAGGCTATGGTTCAGTCATGCATATGGGGTATTGCTTTCTTGGCTTAGCAGTATGTTCGTCCCTGGGAGCAGGATCTGCAGTGATGCTCATGGTTGCACATGGTTTATCGGTGGCCTTGATGTTTTTACTTTCAACTTACATACAAAAGAGAAGCGGAACTTTTGAGATGGATGAAATGGGAGGTCTTGCCACTAAGACTCCAGTCCTGGCCTGTTTTTTTGTAGCAGCTTCTTTGGCCACGATCGGTCTACCCGGTTTTGGAAACTTTTGGGGGGAATTTGGAGTGTTTTTATCTCTCGGCGAAAATCCAGATCATCGATTGTTTTTAGTTTTAGCAGCTCTAGGTATCATTATTTCTGCCATATTTGGATTGCGAGCAGTAGCCAAAATATTTTTTGGTACTGGTTCAGATGAATTAATTAAGCATGAAAAAGAAAATCCAATCTCAGATTTAAAACCGGCCGAAATTATCCCTGCGGGAATTATTTTATCCGCACTTTTATTTTTGGGATTATGGCCGAGAGGGGTTTCGGACCGAATTGACCAAGAGATTGGTGCCCGATACGAAAAAATTGATTTTGCCGCATTGTCTCAATTTACACCCGCATGTTGTTTACCAAATGCGGATGATGTTGGTTTAGACAATAACCAGACTTCCTACGATTCATTACAAAAGAGTCTTCCAGTTAAACCGATTTCTGATCATTGAGATGGAACATTATTTAAATTTCTCAAACACAAACATTTGGTCTGAAATTTGGCCTGAATTAGCACTTGCGCTTGCTGCAATTGTATTACTGGGAATCGATCTTTTTCGAAAATCAGATAAACCCATTGTTTCGATTGGTAGTCTGGCAATCGTTTTTCAAGCGGGCCTTCTAATTTTTCACCTTTTTGATTACCTCGCTTGGCACCATACTTTTGACCGGGAAACTTTTTCTGGCATGCTTCATCAGGGAATTCAGGGCGATGTGATGAGAACTTTTTTCTTATTATCCTCTCTTCTTGTCTCCGTTCTTGGACATCAATATTTAAAAAACAAAAAATTACGGACTGGTGAATTTCATCACCTTACCATGCTTGCTACTGCTGGTTTGATGTTATTGGTTCAGAGTAATCATTTCATAATGCTTTTTGTTGCATTAGAAACGGTTGCGGTTTGTTTTTACACCCTGGTTGCGTACAATCGGGAATCAGCGAAGTCATTAGAAGCGGGTATTAAGTATTTAATCTTTGGTGCGTTGAGTTCTTCCCTTCTTCTTTTTGGGATCGTTCTTCTTTATGGTGTCGCAGGAAACCCGGAGGCATGGGGTGCAAACTACATCGGTTTTGAAGGGCAGGACCCATTAGGATTTCAATATCTTGGGAATTTATTGGAAGCAAATCCTGACCATTTATTACTTCGTGCGGGAGTGGTACTTATTATTGCAGGAATTGCGTTTAAGATTGGTGCAGCCCCTTTTCAAATTTGGGTGCCTGATGTTTATCACGGTTCTCCAATGCCAATTACTGCATTTCTTGCCGTGTCATCTAAAGCCGCTGGTTTTTTTGTTCTTCTCAATTTAGTGAATGGGCCATTTTTAGGGATGTCTGAATTTCTAATGCCACTGCTCGGATTTGTGGCAACTTTTACTATTTTCTTTGGGAACTTAGCTGCCTGTACGCAAAGAAATATTAAAAGGATGCTTGGTTTGTCTGGTGTTGCCCATGCGGGTTATCTTTTGGTCGCGATTATGGCTTCCATGCAATTTGCGGGGGATAGCGATCGAGCAGTTTGGGTACTCTTCTTTTACCTCTTTATATACTTACTTGCTTCTTTCGCGGTGTTTGGGGTGATGACTGTAGCCCGATTGAATGATGAAACCGAACATGAATTTTCCCATTACGAGGATTTAGCGAAAAAGCACCCTTGGCTTGGCTTTGTTTTAGTATCTGGGATTGGTTCCCTTGCAGGAATACCTCCCTTTGCAGGATTTGTGGCCAAACTTCTATTAATTTCAATTGCGTACGAAGCCCAACTGTACTTTTCACTTGCTGCAATGGTAATCGGGGTGGTGATTTCTATTTTCTATTATTTTGGCTGGATGCGAGAAATTACCTTTCATCCCAAACCCTCCTTTTCTGATGAGGAGGAAGAGAAGGAAGACCCATGGTTAAATGTTCCGCGTATGGGCCTGTTTAAATTCTGTATGCTTGCACTTGCTGTATCTTCAATCGTGCTAGGCATTTGGCAGGGCCCCTTCGGGGACGCGTTTTAAACTGTTTTTTTAAATGGTGCCCGAGGAGAGACTCGAACTCTCACGCCCTAAGACAATAGATCCTAAATCTATCGCGTCTACCAATTCCGCCACCCGGGCTAAATAACCATACATAAATGAATATTTCTAGGAACTCAATTCTATATTTAGGTTTAACGATTTTTATTATAAATGATTCTGATCATGCTCATAATTTTAAGTAAAATCCGGTCTTGCTTCCTGTTTATTGCATCGCATAATTAAAACTATGATATCCACCTGTTTATCCGTATGCAGGCAAGGTTGGTTTGGTGTCCCATTGTTTCTTTTGGGTATTGCCAGTCTTGCTTTCAGTCAACTTGTTCAAGAAGCTGAAATTGAATCACTTCCACCTGATCAACAGGCTCAATACATAGAATCCAAATTAGGTCTATTAGATGGGCGCCTTAAGGAGGTGAAGAAAGAACAGGGAAGTAATCAATTTAGTGCAAATAGAAGTTCTGCAAATGGAGATTTAAAACAACTTGTCTCTGCCTATGGTGCTAATGATTCTAAGTCCATTTCGATTCGCAATCAATTAGATGTCGCAGATCGAAATTGGATGGTTCGTACTGAAGAGATTGCTCAAGGTATTTCGTCTGTAGATAGTCGTTTGAACGAAGCAACTCTTATCTTTGATGATTTGAAGGAAAACTTCGCCGGGCGACTTGAAGAAGCAGCCCCGGCCTTGCGAGTTCTTCAAGAAAACTTGTTGCGAACTGAAACGGAAGTGGATGCTCTCACCAATTTATCCCGAAATGCGGTATCTGAGGCCATTCAATCTTATTCCAATATTCAGGCAGAGAGTAACTTACTCGCTGTTCGAGCAGTCCCTACAGCACCTAGAACTGGTAACGGTGCAAGTGCTTACTCACCCAAAGCCCAACAGGTGGCAAATGTAATAAAAGCAAAAGAAGCAGTTGCCTTAGGTTCCTCAGGTCGTTTTTCCCCATCGATTAATACAGATGCAGGTTTCGTACAGGTGAGGAGTGAACAAAATAATGGATATGAGTCATCTGAGATTATTGATCGTTTAAAAACTGAACTTGCGACTTCAAAATCTGTTCAGAGCGAACTTTCTGCCGATACTGCTGATATGCAAGGAGACTTAAGGAAAGCCTACCGCGAAATTGTTTCATTGCAGAATAATTTAAAAGAGACTCAAATGTTAGCGAGAGGTTTAGAGGAGTCTAAAAATTCTCTTTGGGCGACGGAAAATGGTCAAGTACCTACTGCCCGGAGTGTGAGCGGTAGAATTAATAAATTGGAACAAGATTTGCAACTTGCCCGTGAAGATCTTAGGTCCTCCAGGCAAACTTTGCTCGTGGAGCAAGAGCGTTCCAATGCGATGGTTCGTTCGGTAACAAATGAGCTCGAAAGAACGCGATCCGACCTTGATGCTGCCAGAACAGCTACTATGTCATCAGGGAGTGATACGATACGTCTTGCCTCTCTTGAGCGTGAGCTCAATGAGACGAGGAGAGCGCTACAGATGGCACAAATGGCACCAATGGACTCCACTCAAGAATCTTACTTAACCTTGCAAAACGAATTAAGAAAATCTTTGGGGGAAATTACCCGAATGCAGATTGAGCTCAATGAAAAAGATGAGCTCGAAGCTCAACTAGTAAAGCTGAAAAGTTCTATGGAAGGATTTGGAGATTCACCGAATCGAAATAACAGTTCGGAATATGTAAACAAACTCTTGATCGATCTTAATGCAGCAAAACGTGAAGTAGAAAAGGCAAAATCTATAAACAGGGCAGGTCGGCAGGATCTTGTTGAACGCGTTGCATCGTTAGAAGATGAATTGAAAATTTCTAATATAAAATTGAAGAAGACGCAGACTGAGTTTGAAGCGTCACAGGAAAAGATTGCTCGTCGGGAATTCGAATACGCAACGACAATTCAACGACTGGAAGAAGATGCGCAAGTCGCTCAGGATTCATTGCGAGATGCATCACTCGGTAAATTACCTGCTATTCCATTTGTGGATGAAATGGAAAGAAATCTCGCAGATTCAGAAGCTCGGATTAAAACTTTATCCAATCGTTTCGAATCTGAACAGAGTAAAGCCACAGAATTAATTGATGGATTACAGGTCGAACTCGATTCTGCTGTGGTTCGGCAAAAACGTGCGTTAGATCAATTAGCGAGGAGAGAGCTCGATTTAGAGGGCAAGGATTTGGAGTTAAAACAAGCCCAGGCAGATGCAAAAAAACTCAAGGAGGAACTGGAGGTGGTAAAAGTAATTGCAGGTCAACTCGAAGATTTGAATACTGTGCTAGAGGAGACTAAAAGAACACAAAATTCACAATCTGGTAGTTTAGATCAGGTAGTGCAATCATTACGCGAAGAATTAAATCAAGCGAAAGTCGAGCTTGTCTTTTCCAATGAAGACAAGGAAAGATACATGCAGGATTCAGCAAAAATAATTAGTTCCTTGGAATTACAGCTCGAAAATACACGTAATCAATTACTTGCCGAACAAGAAAACCAAGCGGATCAGTCCAATGAATCAAAAGAACTCGTTCTTGATTTAAAAAGTGAACTCGATGTTGCCCGAACCGAAATTTCTCGGATGAAATCGGCTGGATTAGGAGAATCTGTGGAAACTAAGCAAGCAGTTTCTC
>JABGUO010000064.1 GCA_018646565.1 Opitutia bacterium
AAGAGGAATAAAGATACTTTCATGATTGATAGTTTGGTTTTCAATTCGGGCTTGAGAGAATATCCCAAGTCTTACCTTCGGAATGCACAAGCTTAAAAACCAAGCTTGCGATTTGACGATTTAACGGGTTTCGGACTAGATTAATTTTAGATGCCTTTATTAAAGCATATTTTCTGCCTTCTACTTATCGTTTCTTTTATGGAAGCCCGCACATTCACGAGTGCAGATGGAGTTCGTAAAATCGTGGCTTCCATTACAGCCTATGATAAAAAATCAGGGGTCGTGAGTATTACTCGGAAAGATGGAAAATCTTTTAATAGCAAGCTTTCTTCCTTTAGCGTTGAAGATCAGGCTTATACTTTAAAATGGCTTGAGGGAGCGACTGAAAACTATCTTTATGTGGGTAAGGAATACCCCGGACATCTTCAAATCTTCCTACAAATTTTAAATTCAGGTGGAGTGGGGTATGGCCAAACGGTCTTATATCAGCCCGGTCTTCCTCCGGTTGCGATAGGAACCGGGCCAACCCCTTTTCTTGCCTGGGTGGACGGCTATGACAAACTAGGCCGGGCGTATAGTCGGTTTAATGCAACGAGAGTAAATTTTGATTTAATCGAAAACAACTGGCGGGCAAGCATATCCTTTCAGGCAAGTCGATCCGTTACCCAAAATACTGGAACTGTACTTATCCCCTCAGGAAATTTATACGGCATGCCTAGTGTCGGGGGGCCCATTCTTTACCAGCAACCCCAAAGAATTGTGGTCCTAGGTAAAAACCAAAATCCAAACTCGCTGATCGTTTTGCCACGAGGTCCGGCTCCGGTGTTCGTCAATCCTTATACTGGAGGAATGAACATGAATGGAGTAAGGGTAACAAGTGGAGGATATTCGGGGATTACCCGCACACATTCGCGAGGAATGGGAATCTCGATCCGAATAAATCGGTAACTTGGTTTCTGATAATTCAGTGCGAGCTTTAAAACCCCTCTGAAATTAAGTTCATATAAGAACATCGACTGTTTTCCAAAGACAGTAACCCTCATTCAGAATTTTAAATTGAATGTGTTTTGACAGTTGAAAGATAATGGGTCGTTGCCCTTAATAGATTCAGTCAGATTACATTGATTTCACTTCTAATAGAGTACGAAAAATATAACATTAAATCCAACGGGTACCCAAACTTTCATCGAAGAACTTGTACTAAAAAATGAATTTTATGAAAAACAGAATCTTTAAAGTGTTTAAGGACCCGAGCTTATCTTTCATTTGTCTCCTTGCATTTTTCTACTCAAACTCACTTCACTCGGAAGAGGAGGACTTTCGAAAATACGCAATGTTTGCGTCCAACGCAGAAAGGCCTAAACCTACTAGTCCAATCCCCTCCAAGCTACCCTTTACGTTACAGGCGAATGCCCGCATTGCACTCATAGGAAACACCCTTTTTGATCGAATGCGAAATTTTGGTCATTTCGAGGCAATGCTACAAAAAGCGCATCCCAATCTAAATTTAGTGGTCAGGAATTTAGCTTGGTCAGCGGATGAGATTGACCTGCAACCAAGGCCCGCCAATTTTGCAGATACTGAACAACACCTTACCGCAATGAAGGCAGACATTATTATCGCTGCCTTTGGGTACAACGAATCCTTTGGTGGAAGAGAAGAACTTTCCTCTTTTGAAAATCGCCTGGCAAATTATTTGTTAAATTTAGGGTCAAAATCGTATAATGGGAAATCCGCACCACTCCTGGTGGTGGTCTCGCCAATCGCAAACGAAAATGTCGACGGTGTTTCCGCAGCCAACCTAAATAACGACAACATTATGGCCTACTGTAAGTCCATGAAAAAAGTTGCCGACAAACAAAAAGTCGGCTTCGTCAATGTCTTTGGTGGAACTGCTTCAGAAATGCTCCTGAAGCAGAACGAACTAACCATAAATGGAGCACATTTAAACGCCCTCGGATATTCTAAGTTTGCAAAAATTTTGTTCGAAGGGATATTTCAAAAAGAGGCTCCATCTGTAGATAAGGATATGCGCGCTGCGGTGATTGAAAAAAACCGACAACATTTTTATCGATACCGCCCACTCAACACATTTTATTACACCGGCGGAAGAAAAGGGAGTTATGGCTACCTCGATTTTCTTCCTGCTATGAGAAATTTTGATCTGATGACCGAGAATAGGGATCGGCTAATTCACCGACTTGCCCAAGGCAAAAAGCCTTCTCCTATCGTCAATGATTCTAATGTGCCTCCCTTGCCCATCACCAAAGAGAGTAGGGGGGCTAATAAATGGATGTCGCCCGAGGAGGAAAAAGCGGCTTTTAAGGTTGATCCCAGATTCGAGGTATCCCTTTTTGCAAGTGAAGAACAATTTCCTGACATTGCCTGTCCTATTCAAATGAGATGGGACGGAAAAGGTAGAATGTGGGTATCCTGTTCAACCACTTACCCTCATGTCTATCCAGGACAGGCTCCAAACGACAAGATAGTAATCCTGGAAGATTTAGACACAGACGGAAAAGCCGATCAATGTTCAGTCTGGGCAGAAGGTTTGAATGTTCCTCTCTCATTCGAATTTGGGAATGGGGGAGTCTATGTCTCAGAGGAACCACACATGACTTTTCTTAAGGATACCAACGGAGATGGAAAAGCGGACTTCCGAGAGATCCCTCTCACTGGATTTGGGTGTGAAGATTCTCACCATGCACTTCATGACTTTGTATGGACACCGGATGGGGACCTAATTTTTCGGGAATCTATTTTTCACCACACTCAGGTGGAAACCCCTTACGGCCCAGTTAGACAACAAAATAGCGGCTGGTTCGCCTGGGAACCCAAGTTACACAGACTCACTGCTTTTGGAACCCACCCCAGTACAAATCCATGGGGCGTTACCTTTGATGACTGGGGCCAGCATGTTGCCAGTTACCCGATTTTTGCCTCTGCCCATCATGCACTCGACCCCCCTTACCCAGAACAACACCCAAAGCCTAGCGGGATGCAGGCTTATTCAGGAGTATGCGGACAGGAATTTATTGACTTTCCAAACTGGCCAAAAGAATTACAGGGGATGATGGTTAAAGTCCGCTATAAATCAACCAACCGGGTGGAGCTATTAAAGTGGAAAGAATACGAATACGGATACGAGGAAGAGTATGTTTCAGATATTATATTTTCCTCTAATCTCAGCTTTATTCCAGTTGATCTAAGATACGGTCCAAGAGGTGCGATGTATGTGTGCGATTGGTACAACCCAGTAAAAGGGCATGCCCAGTATTCTCTTCGGGATGAAAGGAGAGATCGAAAGTCCGGTCGCATCTGGCGTATCCTGCCAAAAGGAGCAAAAGGGGTAAATCCACCGAAAATTACCGGTGCTACTCTTCCACAATTGCTCAATCTGCTTAAGCGACCAGAATATCGATACCGTTACTGGGCTAAAAGGGAGATTCGCGAGATGGAGCCAATTCTAGTTAAAAAAGCACTCGACCAATGGGTCAAGAACCTCGATCCGAATGATCCACGCTTCAGGCATCATCAAGTCGAGGCATTATGGACTTACCGGAATGTGGAGCAATCTAATATAAAACTCCTTGCGGAATTGCTTCAATGTGAAAACCACAATGCTCGGGCAGCAGCCACACGACAACTTAGACATTGGCATTCATTGACCAATAGGGGAGATGATTTACTGCTAAAAGCGGCTCGAGATGAAAATGGGCTTGTAAGATTAGAAGCTGCGATTGCTTGCAGTTACATCGGCACCGAAAATGCATTTGAAGCACTGAAAGATATAAGCAGTAAACCCAATGATAAACACTTAAGCTACGCCATTAAAACTTCCCTCGGTTCAGCACCCATGAGAAAATTTTGGAATTCGGTAGATTTGGAAAAAAAACAACCACTTCTTTATGCTTTTTT
This sequence comes from Opitutia bacterium, assembly GCA_018646565.1. Lineage (GTDB taxonomy): Bacteria > Verrucomicrobiota > Verrucomicrobiia > Opitutales > Seribacteraceae > Seribacter. The sequence continues at coordinate 3,919 of JABGUO010000064.1, forward strand.
AAATCGTCAAAAGAATGTTGAGAACAGAGCGGAAAAAACAAAAGAGGATAACAAATTTGATCGACAGAAAAATATAGTCCAAGTCAAAGTTTCCTGCATGAAGGAAAGAATGCTTTATTCCGTTGAACTTATGCAAAAGTCAAACCTTGGAGAATATAAAAAGTCCTTGAATGGAGATATACACGCAAAGAGAAATCAACCGATACGAATTGAGTTCAGAAATCCTGACGCCACGCCACATAACTTTGTTCTTGTTAAACCAAATTCTATAGAAGAGGTTGGTCTTGCCGCGAACAATATGGCAAAGGAT
>JABGUO010000422.1 GCA_018646565.1 Opitutia bacterium
AGTCATCATCAAACGAAATACCCTCTTTGTCCTCCCCATCGATATGACCTACTTGATGCTGATAGGATAAAAAGAATTTGGCACTTTGCAGACCTTTTGAATCGGGCGAGTCATAAAAATGACCAAAGCTTTTAAGTTTATCACAAAAAGTTGAATCGGTCTGAGCGAGGTTAATACCTGTGGCCAAGAATATAGTAAAAAAGAAGAAGAGAGAGTTTTTAAAATGAAAATAATTCATCAATATTTTCTTAATTGCCTAAGTTGTTTCGGTCAATGAACATGACTGGAATGACTTTTAAACAATATTTTAGCTTGGGTCTGTTTGCTCCGCATACTGGTGATAAGAAGACTTTGCAGACACAATTACATTGGACCTTTAGAATCACAGCGGCTCTATGTTTTATTGGGCACGGAACTTGGGGGTTAATAACGAAGTCTGGATGGTTACCTTTTTTTGCATCGCAGGGAATTGAGCCTGATCTGGCTTGGAAACTCCAGCCTTTGGTAGGTGCCTTTGATATTTTAATGGCAGTTATTATTTTAAGGAAGCCAAACCGGGTTGTTTTGCTATGGATGTTTTTCTGGGCTTTGTGGACAGCAATTCTCCGTCCATTGGCAGGGAACTTGGAAAAGATTCAAATTGATGGTCAATGGGTCGTACAATTGGCCACTGATTCCATGCGAGTTGCTAAGATGCAAACTTGGGAGTTTTGGGAACGGGCAGGCAACTGGGGGCCTCCCTTCTTTCTCTTGGTTATGGGGGGGGCTTTTACAATATCTATAAAAGATTTATTTTATCCTTACAAAGAGCCTGAACTCAAGGAATCAACCATCAATACTGTTTTCTTTCTTTGCAGATGCTGCCTGGCCTTACTTCTTATTGGACATGCTGGCTTTGGGTTCGCGGTAGAAAAGCAAATGCTTATCAATCATTGGCAATCCATTGGGGTTGACGCCAATATTGCCTTTATCAAAACGCTTGGCTATGCAGAATTTTTCCTGGGGCTCTTAATTTTTTGTTTTCCTGTTCGAATTTTGTTAATTCTTGTATTGGTTTGGAAACTTTTTACCGAGTTTTTATATGTTCCTGCTGATACAGTTTCAGGTATGGGGATCATAAACATATTCGAATGGATCGAAAGGTGGGGAGACTATGGTATTCCCTTGGCTATGATCTACATTGTATCTTACAGAGTTGCACAACGGGGCTGAGGGTTACCCCCCTAAATAGTTCCCTTGAAATAGGGCTAAGATCGTCTTGGAGAATTATTGAAATTTGAAACCGCTCAATATTCTCGAAGGTAATTAACACAACTCAAACCACATGGTTGAGTGCATGTACGACATTGAGGGAATCGTTTCCGATCCGTTCCATCTCGTTGAGAATATCAACATAAATCATTTCAGCTTTTAAATTCTCAGTTTCCTTCATTCGGCGGACTGCGTTTTTGCGTAACGATTTGCGGGAGGCATCAATCCGGTCTTCAATTGCCTCGGCTTTTTTAATATCAGGCATGCCTGATCCTTCACTAAGATGAGATTGGTAGAGCTCCATGAAGTCGAGGATTTGTTCCGAGAATATTTTGATCTCCCGTTGAGTCTCAATCGGTAAAGTACGGTTTTTTCTATACTTTCTGTGGGCTAATTGAACGAGCCGGTTACAACAATCTCCGATATCTTCAAGTTCAGCAGTTACCCGAAGCATGGAAGCAACCCGCAAGGCCCGTTCGCCAGCCAGGCTTTCTGTTGTGCAATGGATCAATGTTTGTGTGACTTCAAAGGCTAGTTCGTCACACTTATCTTCCAGTTCCTTAAGTTCACGGATAAAGTCGCTTTTGTCTTCCTCTGGATGCTCAAATACTTCCACGAATCCTTCAAACATGTAACGAGTAATGGCTGCTAATCGATTAACTTCACCTTCGACTAAAGCGAGGTTGAGTTCGCCCGTCTTCGGTAGCACACCCGAGCCTTCGTAGTGTAATGCTGCAAGACTTCCGGGTTTTGGGGTTTTGCCATCCTTACTTTTTGGCTGTACGATTCTTTCGACTAGTCGGCCCAGGTGAGGGGTGAAACCGATCAATAGGGCAATATTTGCAAGGTTGAAAAGGGTATGGAATAGTGAGAGGTGGAGCGGGATATTGCGATCCACGATGGCCTTCTTTGCACCAGCCAAATCTTTAGCGCTGGGTTCCCCGGAAAAACCATTGTTTCCCAAGTATACAATCGCTTCTTCGCGGCTGACATCTTCAGTGTAAATGGCTCCTGGCATAATATTATCGAGCATGCCAATAAAAGGGTAGAACAGAAGGAGCATCCAGCAAACACCGGCGATATTAAAAATGAAGTGTGCACGAGCAGCTCGTTTGGCGTTCAGGTTCGCCCCGATGGAAGCAAGCCACGCAGTTACTGTTGTACCGATGTTTTCTCCAAGCACAATGGCAGCAGCGATCTCGAAATTGATCCAGCCATTAATCGCCAAAATGATGGTAATTCCCATGGCAGCGGAGGAGGATTGTACGAGGATGGTAAGAAGAACTCCAATTACGAGAAAAATGATGACCGATCCAAAACCAAAGCTATTCAAATACTCGATCACACCTTGAATGTCTGCAACCATTGCCTGGTCACCAGGATCGGCACTCTTGAGCAGACTCTTGACATCGGGCACGGCGTTTTTCAATTCGCTCAAGCCGAAAAAGAGCAGACCAAAGCCTACAAGAAATTCTCCCGTATGTTTAAATTTAGGCTTGCTCATGAAGACGAAGGGCAAGCCAATCCCAATAATGGGAAGGGCGATCTTGGATAAACTAAATTTTCCAATTGAGGCAATAATCCAACCGGTAAGAGTGGTGCCCAGGTTTGCCCCCATAATAACTCCGATAGATTCCATCAGGGTTAACAACTGAGCATTTACAAAACTTACCACCATTACTGTGGTTGCGGATGAGGATTGAACCAAGCAGGTCACCAATAGCCCTGTAAATAAGCCAAAAAACCGATTCTGTGTCATGGTCGCCATAATCCGACGCATTCCTTCCCCGGCTACTTTTTGGATGCCCTCACTCATTACCCGCATGCCAAACAAAAAGATGCCGAGGCCTCCGAGGATATAAAGAAAGCGAACAATAAATTCCCAAATGGTTACATTTCCCATGATGATGATTTGATTTTAAGA
>JABGUO010000423.1 GCA_018646565.1 Opitutia bacterium
GAAATCCGACTGCGGAGGGAAGCTCGGCCGTGCAGTTGGCGGGGATAGTGCTGCTTACCGAAGTCAAACTCGATAACTTTGTGCAAGCACCATTCGAAGAGATCAATGCTTTCATCGGCTCCGATTAATTGAACTATCAATGTTTGGAATACAGAAAATTGATTCATCGAAAGCTCGGCAATGGCGGGCCTTGATTCTTCCACTAAGACCAATTTTTGTTCGCAGGAAAGATTGGTGAGTAAGGGCTCGATTTTTTCTGTTTGATGGAGCGTTCCTTCCTCCGCTTGGTGTTCGATCATTTGGGCCTGTCGTTTTCTGGCGTCTAGATCTTTAATGTCGAGTAGCAAAGCAAATAGTAAACAGCGGGCACCAAATGGTTCCTTTGCCTGTTCGATGAGAGGTGCTGGAATAGAGGCAATTAAGGATCTCACCTGTGCCAGCTTTTCGTCGTCAATTTTTCCTTCGCTCTTGAGAAATGTCTGAGCCGAAGGAGTGTGCTCTTGTTTTTCTGTTCTAGTTTGGGTAGCAGTTTGGTCTACGGTTGTTGACCCACTGGTGGAAGCTCCGGCAAATCCAGAAATACCGGCCATTTGGCTGCCTTGGGATGCAATCTCGGAAATTTTATCAGTATTTGGGTATGAATTTTTCCAATTTGGATCGATACGTTTTATTCGAATAGGCAGCGGGGGGTGTGTTGCAAACATGCTACTTATACCGGAGCTGAAAAACATATGGGAAAATTCTTGAGCACCGGCTGATTGGATTTTCGATCCGTGCGAAAATCCTCCAATTCGTTTGAGTGCACCGGCGATACCATCCGGATTGCGGGTAAATTGCACTGCTGATGCATCGGCAAGGAATTCTCTTTGCCTACTGATTGATGCTCGAATCATTGCTCCAAAGAAGCCCCCGATTCCACCAATGATGAGTAAGCCTATTCCCAATATTACAAGGGCACCCCCTCCGTTGTCTTTTCCGTTTCTTCTGCGACCCCCTGAAACATAAGCAATGTTGGTAAGGATCCGTCCGATACTGGATAAAAACACAATTCCGAAAATAATACCGGTTAAGCGAATATTGATTCGCATATCCCCATTGAGAATATGGCTGAATTCATGTGCCATTACTCCCTGCAACTGGTCTCGGTTTAGTTTGGTTGCGCATCCCCGAGTTACTCCAATTACCGCATCCCTTGTAGAATAACCCGCCGCAAAAGCGTTGATTCCCTCTTCCTCCATTAAGTAAACCGGTGGCACGGGAGTACCGGATGCAATCGCCATTTCCTCGACTACATTAAGGACTTGTCGGGAGAGCGGGTCTTTGGTGCTTTGGTTCAGCCTTTGTCCGCCCATTGATTCGGCAACCACTTTTCCACCAGAGGAAAGCCAGCTAATTCGGAAAGCACTGGCAAGAAATACTGCTATTATTGTGCTCACACTAGAGACTACAGCAAGTTCAAAGGTCCATGCTAATTTGGCTAGATTTTTTTCAAATCCAACCGCAACTGAGGCTAAACAGAAAATCGAAATGATTATACAGAGTACTGCAAAACCAAATAGTAAAAAAAGATACCCGCTAAGTCCACGGGCTTTGTCCTGCTGTTCAAAAAAATCCATGTTGAACGGATCGGTTTTCGATCCAGTTAGAATTGTACTTTCGGAGCTTCTTTAATCTTTTTGCTTTCGAATTCGAGGAGAGTGCCATCTTGACTATGACCAAACATACCCGCGAAAAAGACCGGAGGAAAGGTTTGTTTGTAGGTGTTGTAAGCCGTAACCGAGTCATTAAAAGCCTGCCTAGAAAAAGCGACCTTGTTTTCAGTTGAACTGAGTTCTTCCTGTAAATTTGCCATATTCTGATTGGCTTTCAGATCTGGATAACTTTCCGACAATGCAAAGATACGACCCAAAGCACCACCCAACATACCTTCGGCTCCAGCCAAACCGGCAATTGCAGTAGCATCTCCGGGGTTTTGAGAAGCAGCCTGCAGGCTACTTTGTGCCTGGTTGCGGGCTTGTATGACAGCTTCTAAGGTTTCTTTTTCATGAGCCATATATCCCTTCACTGTTTCGATCAGGTTGGGGATAAGGTCATATCTCCTTTGCAATTGAACTTCAATTTGAGAGAAGGCGTTTTCAAAGCGGTTTTTAAGCGTGACTAATTTGTTGTAGATCCCAACAACGATCATCACTAAGACGATTAAAACTCCAACGATAACAAGTGTGGTGATTAACATATTAAGATAAATTTATGATTAAGAACGCGATAATTTTCAAGGATAGTTACAATAATCAACTTTGGTCAAGTTGCGATTTTTACCACGGTATTAATTGAATACTTAGTAAATATAGTTCATAGGAATGGTAATTTAAATTATAATAAGTAACTTTTTTTATAAAAGAGGGAATTTCGTTAACATTATAATAAATAAGGTAATTTATGAAATGAACATGAAGGATAAGAAATTGTTTTTTGTTAAACAAAGAGAAGAACAGAAAATGAATTTTTGTTGAATACTATACAGAGTGCGTTCACCCTTTTATAAATTTTGCCCAATGGAATCTGGAAGAAATTGAATAGTGAAAAAACTAAGCAGTCGCAATTTCGGCTAAAAGCATAAGAATTATAATTCATCTGACATAATTATAGTAATGAAAATCTTATTCCTTTCCTTTTTTTTCCTGAGTTTATTTTTAACAAGCTGGGCTAAAAAGCCTAACATTGTCTTTTTCTTTACTGATGATCAAACATCGAGTGCTTTGGGATGTTATGGTCACCCGCTAGCCAAGACTCCCAATATTGACCGTTTAGCCAATGAGGGAACAAGGTTTGAGAATGCCTTTGTGAGTCAGTCAATTTGCTGGGTAAGCCGGACGACAATCCTGACCGGATTGACTGGACGAAGTTATGGCGTTCCTGGAAACCATGACATGGCCAAGCCTGAAGCGGTGGAGAAGCTCTATGTGGATTATTTGAGAGATGCTGGATACCGCACTGGTTTTGCCGGTAAGTGGCATGCGAAAATGCCCAAAGGGTGGAAAGCCCAGGATCATTTTGATGAGTTTCATCCAATTGGCAGAAATCCGTTTTATAAAAAACAGGAGGATGGAACGCTTCGCCATGAAACGGAACTTATCGTGGATCGTGGTATCGAATTTATTAAGAATCAGCCTAAGGATAAACCGTTCGCCATGAATATGTGGTTTAATGCCTGCCATGCTGAAGATGGTGATCGGCGTCCTGGAATTGGACATTTCCCTTGGCCCCGAGCGATGGATGGAATGTATGAGGACGATGAGATTTCTCCTCCCCGATTGAACGATCCAGAGATTTTTGAAAAACAACCGGACTTTTTAAAAACCACCATTAACCGGGAACGTTTTTTTTGGCGTTGGAATACAGATGAACGTTATCGAACCAATATGCGGGCTTACTTGCGAATGGTCAGTGGAATTGATAATGCAATTGGCCGGTTTCTGAAAGCATTGGAAGAGCAGGGGTTAGCTGAAAATACCATAATCGTTTACACCGCAGATAATGGATATCACATGGGGAATCGCGGATTTGCCGGTAAATGGTCACACTATGAAGAATCACTCCGTGTTCCGATGGTGGTTTATGATCCACGGGTTAAAGGAAACGCTCGTGGGCAGGTTCGCCAGGAATCTGTTCTGAATCTCGATCTTCCCTCCACTTTTCTTTCGTGGGCAGGGGTCGAAATTCCGAAAAGATATCAGGGTAAAACTTTTAAAAGATTAATTTCAGATCCA
>JABGUO010000424.1 GCA_018646565.1 Opitutia bacterium
GTTTTAGTTATTGGTGCTGGCGGGCTTGGGTGTCCCGTTTTGCAATATTTAACTGCTGCAGGAGTTGGAGAGATCGGAATTGTGGATGAAGATATCGTTGAATTTTCAAATTTACAAAGACAGATTTTATATTGTCACGAAGATATTGGGAAATTAAAAGTCGAAGTAGCATCTACTAAACTCAAACAGTTAAATCCATATATTAAGATTAGTAGCTATGCGGTTCGATTTAATGCCTCAAATGCAAAGACTTTGCTCGATAACTTTGATATCGTTATCGATGGAACAGATAACTTTGATTCACGCTATTTGATCAACGACGCCTGTGTACTTTTTGATAAGGTTTTAATTTATGGAGCAATCTATCAATTTAATGGTCAGGTAAGTGTTTTTAATTTACAGAACGGACCGACTTATCGTTGTCTATTTCCTCATCCACCTAGTGGGAATGCACTTCCTAGTTGTTCTGAGATTGGTGTTCTTGGTGTTCTGCCCGGTATAATTGGTAGTTTTCAAGCGTTGGAAGCAATCAAAGTGATCACTGGGGTAGGGGAGGTTTTAAGCGGCAAAGTTTTGCTTTATGATGCATTGAACCAAAAGAGTCAGATTGTTACAATAAATCCAATTCAAAAAAGTCGTGAAATCTACCAATTATCAGACCAGGTTACCGCGTGTCCGACCCACCCCAAAATTAAAACTGATCCAATGATTACTGAGATTGAACCTAAAGTGTTTTCCGAGATGATTGAGAAACAAGAAGATTTATTTGTTTTAGATGTACGAGAGGATTGGGAACGCGAAGTGGCGATGATAGCTCCTTCTATTCACATTCCATTAGGAGAATTCTCCTCTTCTTCTGGTCCTGAATTACCAAGTGGAATTTCTCGCGAGAACAATATTGTAATTTATTGCAAGGCGGGCGTTCGGAGTCGAATGGCTTGTGAGGTTCTTCAAGGAAAAGGTTATCAAAAGCTACATAATTTATCCGGTGGAATTTTAAAGTGGGAAGCCGATGGATTTCCATTTGCTTAATGCCTAACTTATTAGTCATAGGTGGAACTGATAGCTCTGGAGGGGCAGGGGTATCGGCAGATATTGAAACCATATCATATTTAGGAGGTAGATGCCTGCCGATCATCACCGCGGTGACTGCACAAGGAAATAATGGATTGTTTCATTCTCACGCAATTCCAACTTCAATATTAGCGAATCAATTAGACTCAATTGACGAACAAGAAATAGATGCAGTTAAGATTGGTATGATCCCCAATCATGAATTAATTGAGGTTATTGCGAGTTATTTAAAGAACATTGGAACCACATCTATTGTATTGGATCCTGTTATTAAAAGTTCTTCCGGTTCTTCCTTAATTTCTGATTCTGCCGCGAAGAGTTTACGAGATTTATTATTTCCTATCGTTTCTTTGGTCACCCCGAATTTATTTGAAGCTAAATTTTTTACAGAAGAAAATTATACTAATCATGATCAATACGCTACACTGGCAGATCAATTGATTAAGTCGGGCGCGAATGCAGTTCTACTAAAGGGAGGGCACCTTGATGGTCCTCGATGTGAAGACATTTTCCTGTCTTCCAATGGTGAGAAGATTACTATGGAGCATGATAGAATACCGAATGGCACAGAGGTCAGGGGGACCGGTTGCCGCCTAGCGAGTTGCATCTGTTATTACTTAGCTATGAAAGAACCTATGCCCAAGGCAATCAGCCTAGGAGTTAATTATCTTCAGGGTTATATTTCCGAAAATATATAGTTGGATCTAATTATCGCCCCAATGCTTTTCGAATGAGTTCCTCTGTTGATGCATTTTTACCAATTTCATCGGACGCCTTTCGAATAGCTTGATCTGCGTCCGTCGCTTTATAACCTAGAGTCAGTAGTGCGGATACCGCATCGTGATAAGAGCCAAAGCCTACACCCTCTACCGTTTCAGTTGAGATGCTTTCACTGCTTTCACCAGTTGATGGTACGGGGGCTTGTGTCATGACTCCTTTAGGCAACACTTTGTCTTTTAATTCAACAACGATTCGTTCCGCAGTTTTTTTTCCGAGGCCTTGGGCTTTTGACAGCATGCCAATATCTCCGCTTGCAATTGAAGTTTTTAACATTGGTAAGGAAAGTGATCCCAGTAAATTTAAGGCAATTCTTGGCCCGATTCCGGAAACTTTATCCACGATCATTCGGAAAAAATCCCGGGATTCGCGGTCCATGAAACCATAGAGTGTTTGTGAGTCTTCCCGGTAAGTTGCCTGAGTATACAGTTTAATTTCCTTACCCAAGGGGGGAAGTTTTTCCGATGTAGTAAGAGGGATATTAACTTGGTATCCAATTCCTCCAACTTGAATGATAGCCATATTTAACTGGCACTCAATTAGTTCTCCTTTAATAAATGCGATCATAGGGGTAATTTTTAAGCAGTAAGTCCAAGGACATCCTGCATGGAATAAAGATTTGCGGGTTGATTCACAACCCATTTTGCAGCTTTTAATGCACCCGCGGCAAAAATGACTCGGTCTGTTGCTCGATGGGTAAGCTCAATTCGCTCACCCATACCTGCAAACATTACAGTATGCTCGCCCACGATGTCTCCTCCCCGTAAGGCATGAGACCCAATTTCATTTACCTTTCGCTCGCCTGGCATACCTTCTCGGCCATGAGATATATCCTCATCGCTTGCGTTCCTTGATTCTTTAAGAATTTCTAAAAGTCGATCTGCGGTACCACTCGGTGCGTCTTTTTTTAGACGGTGGTGCATTTCAATTACCTCAGGATCGAATCCTGAGTTTAAATCTAATACTTTTGCCGCTTGTTGAGTTAAGAAAAATAGAAGGTTTACTCCCGTGGAAAAGTTTCCGGCCCAGACCATTGGTATGAAATTAGATAACTGTTCAATTGCATGACGATCCTCTTTACTATGACCAGTTGTACCAATAACCATAGGTTTGTTATGCTCTTTTGCTAACTGTGCGAGTGAAAGCGTTGCATCGCGAAGGGAGAAATCAATCACAACATCACAATGCTCCATTCCATCTTCTGGGTTATCTCCTAAATCAATGGGGTAACTAACTGTGCAGTCATGATCAGATGAAATTGACTGAATTGCACTCCCCATTCGCCCCTTTGCTCCACTTAATAATATTTTTAAATTCATTGTAATTAAATTTTCAATTCTAGATTGTGAGCAATTTCCTTTAATAATTCAAAATTACTGGCGGTGGGAGGTGTGAGTGGTAACCTAACTTCTGCGGATTGGATAATACCTTTTAATTGTAGAAGAGTTTTAATGGGGACTGGATTCGGTTCCATAAAAATATCGCAAAAGAATGAATAGTTTTTTGCATGAATTTCGCGTGCTTGTTTATAATTATCTTTGATTGCAAGTTCTACTAATTGAGATACCTCATTGGGAATAATATTAGAGGCCACACTAATTACTCCTTTTGCACCGCATGCCATAAACGGAAGAGTAAGTCCATCATCCCCAGAAAGAACGGTGAAATCAGAATCAAGAGAACAAACACTTTCAGAAACTTTGGAGGATCGGCCACCTGCTTCCTTCAATGCACAGATATTTGGATATTTTTGATATAATCTGGCAATAGTATTGGTTGAAATTTCGATCCCGCAACGAGAAGGGATAGAATACAGTATAATCGGCTTTTCAGTAGATTCGGCCAATGCACTGAAATGAGCAATTAATCCTTCTTGGCTTGGTTTATTATAATAAGGAGCAACTAATAAAAATGCATCTGCACCGGCTTGGTCGGCTTTTTTGGTTAATTCGAGTGCTTCTTTTGTCGAATTTGCCCCTGTTCCTGCAATAACCGGAATTTTTCCATCCACAATTTCTACAGTATTTTTTATTACCTGTAAGTGTTCTTCGTCGGATAGAGTAGGGGATTCTCCGGTTGTACCACAGGGCACAAGCCCCGATATCCCTGAAGATAACTGTGCGTTTACTAGGCGTTCGAGGTCGGTATAAGATACCGAACCATCTTTCATTGGTGTGATTAAAGCAGTGTGTGCTCCGTGAAGTAGTTTCTTGTCCATTTGAAATAAATATGTGAGAAAGGATGATTCCCGTCTTTTACACATGTTCTTTCTCCACAGGATTTTTTCTGTGGTCAACTTTTTAATGGTGGAAACTCAAAGGATTCGTAATTTTTGTATTATAGCGCACGTCGATCATGGCAAGACAACCTTGTCTGATAGGCTACTTGAGAGTACCCAGACGGTAATGGCTCGAGAAATGAAAGATCAGCTGTTGGATTCAATGGATTTGGAGCGAGAACGTGGTATTACCATCAAGTGTCATCCCGTTTCTATGAATTATCAGTATAAAGACGGAGAGGAATATCTTTTTAATCTTATCGATACTCCTGGGCATGTTGATTTTTCTTATGAAGTATCTCGTAGCTTGGCTGCTTGTGAGGGGGCTTTGTTATTAGTCGATGCCTCACAGGGGGTGGAGGCACAAACATTGGCAAATGCTCAACTTGCAGAGGCTCAAGGGCTTACCATTATTCCAGTAATTAATAAAGTTGATTTGCCCAGTGCAGATGTAGATCGAGTATCCAAACAAATTGAAGACATTTTGGCTATTCCCGCTGAAGAAGCAATCTTAGCAAGCGGAAAGTCAGGAATAGGGGTAGAGGAAATCTTGGAAGCTGTGGTGGAACGTTTGCCTGCGCCAAGGTGGACGGATTATCAACAGCCTCGTGCTCTTGTTTTTGATAATCAATTTGATTCTTTTAAGGGGGTAATTTGTTACATACGGGTCTTCTCTGGTTGTTTTAATAAAAATGCAAGTTTGTTATTAATGAGCGAGGATAGGAAAACTCCAATTAAAGAAGTGGGAAAATTTTGTCCTCAGCCTGTCCCCATGAAAAGTTTAAATGTGGGAGAGGTGGGCTACATCGTAACCGGCATTCGAGATGTCACCGAAATCAAAATTGGTGATACTCTTACTCTTGCGGATACTCCAGCCAAGGAAATGTTACCGGGATATAAAGAAGTTCGCCCTATGGTTTTTAGCGGTCTTTACCCTTTAGATACTTCAGATTATGAAAAGCTCAAAAAAAGCGTGGGGAAACTTCGGTTAAATGATGCAGCATTTACCTTTCAATCCGAGACTTCAGTTGCTCTCGGCTTTGGATTTCGGTGTGGTTTCTTGGGGCTTCTCCATATGGAGATTATTCAGGAACGCCTGCGCCGAGAATATGATATTGATTTAATATCAACATATCCAAGTGTTGTGTATCGGGTGCATTTAACAGTAGGAGGGGTGATCGAGGTCGATAATCCATTAGATCTCCCTGATATCACAGAGATTCTTAAAATCGAAGAACCCACAATTCTTGCTCGAATTCACGCACCGAATCATTGTATTGGTGACTTGCTCACTCTTGTGACAGAAAAAAGAGGATCTTGTAGTGATACTGAAACCATCGATGAGACTCGAGTAATGATGACTTGTAACCTCCCTTTAAATGAAATCTTGGTTGATTTTAATGATCGGTTAAAAAGTGTTACCCATGGTTATGGTTCAATGGACTATGATATGGCGGATTATGTTGAATCCTCTCTTGTTCGAATGGAAATTCTTGTAAACGCCGAGCCAGTGGATGCTTTTTCAACTATTGTGCACAAGGATAAGGCCGAGAACCGGGGTAGGGTGCTATGTTCTAAATTAAAGGATATCTTGCCTCGACAATTATTTAAGATCGCCCTGCAAGCATCGGTGGGAGGAAAATTTATTGCCCGTGAGACGATCAGTGCAATGCGTAAAGATGTTACGGCCAAATGTTACGGTGGGGATATCTCTCGTAAAAGAAAATTGTTAGAAAAACAAAAAGAAGGAAAGAAGCGAATGAAACAGATTGGTAATGTGAACATTCCTCAGGAAGCATTCGTGCAAATTTTGAAAAGCTCAACCTGATCAATTATTTATGACCGATAAAATAAAAGCGAAAAGATCTCAGAAAAAGGGTGCGAAAGAAATTCTACGCCTTGGGCAAAAAGCCCTAGACTACAGAAGGGACATATTGAGTACTGATCAAGTTACAAGATTAGAGTCTGCAACTGCTGAATTAAAAAATGTTTTGGGAAATAAGACAATTTATATAGACGAACTCGAAGAAAAAGCAGAAAAAGTCGACATTGAATTAAAAGAATCTGGTGGACTCTATTATCACAAGAAAGGGTGGGTTGAAAATGTGGAGATGCTTATGGTGGCGGCCATTGTGGTGATTGGAATCAGAAGCTTTTTTTTACAGCCTTTCATTATTCCCACTAATTCAATGTATCCTTCCTTTTTTGGCATGCAGCCCAACCTATATGAAGAGGAAAATAAGGTTCCTAGCTTATTGGAAAGAAGTATCGATAAAGTCCTCTTGGGGGCATCGCATTATCGATTAAATGTTGAAAGTGCAGGAAATTTATATTTGGTTTTGCAAAATGGGGGAAGTTTCCGATTTGCCGAAGCCACTTTTCCGAATGGTCGATTCTTTCTATTTCCCAATACGGTTAAAGAATATGTTTTTGAAGTGGGAGGAAAAGAACATACGCTCCAAGTTCCTGCTGAATTCGATTTTGATACTTTGATCGCAAAAAAATTCGCGGGGATTGAGAGTTTACGTGACCTCCCTTTGATCGTAAGCCAAGACCAAGGCTTTACCGGGAATAGACTAAAATTATCTGATCAGAATTATCAAAAAGGAGACATAGCAATCGCGTTTGATATTTTATTGGGAGATGCTTTATTCGTGGATCGAATGTCCTACAATTTTATTACTCCTAAATCGGGAGACCCAGCTGTTTTCCGTACCGGTTCAATTGATGAATTTAACAGAAAGATTGGTACACCAGTACGAAATTTTATTGGGGAAGATAAATATTATATTAAACGCCTAATTGGAGAACCCGGTGATCGATTAGAGATGAAAGTTCCCGACCCAATCTTTACAAACGGAACAGATGTTCGTAAAGGAGTACCCGGAGTTCTTTACCGCAATGAGAGACCAATTTCCGGAAAAGTTGCTTTTGAGGAA
>JABGUO010000425.1 GCA_018646565.1 Opitutia bacterium
AGGAATAGCGGGTGGGGTTACATCTTGCCCATTTCTCGAAAATACAAGGAATTGACAATGCTCGGCCAATTCTTGGTGAAATTTCCACTCATGTAAGCGATTAAATTGATCCGCACCCAATAATAGTAATATAGTAGAATCTGGGTATTGGAGTTGCACCTCTTTTATTGTTTCGAAGGTGTAGCATATTTTTTGTTTTTCAATTTCTAATGTGCAAATTTTGAACTGGGGGATCTCCTGAGCGATTTTTTCCAAGATTCTCAAGCGCGTTTGGGTTGAGAAATATGGTTTTTCGATGCGTAGAGGGGCATGGAAAGCGGGACATAGGAGGAGAGTATCGAGCCTAGCCAGTTGAATCGCCTGTTGTGCAAGGGAAATATGACCGATGTGAATGGGGTCAAATGATCCGCCAAAGAAACCGATTCGCGGTGGAGATGATTTCGTCGATTCTGCCATCCTTTCATTATAAGGATCGACCCTCTGACTTATCGAAAAGCGTAAACATTTGTCCTTTTCTAAAGTAGGTAACTTGTCCGGAAGAGGAGACTACAAGTGCCAATGAATCAGTTACATGAGTAATTGCCGCGGCAGCGGCGTGCCGGGTACCCAATCCACCTGGTAATACGATATCATTTGCTTTTGCCTGAATTAAGCATCCCGCTGATTCGACTACACCATTTCCCCGAACGATAAAGGCACCATCAATAAGCGCTAATTCCTTTATGGTTTCATCCATAAAAGGATTAAGTATGCTACGATCCTCTTCATCATAGCCATAAAATGGGTTTAGGATTAAAGGCTTGGAGCGTTTATTTACTTCTTTGTGGTCGCCCAGTATGAACATTGCACCGATCGCCTTTCCTTCGCGTCCGGTGGAGGCAAGATCGGTGGCAATGGCAGTAATTCTTTCCAAGGCCTCCGCTGAAACATCGGGCGGAAGCATTTCTTCACCATGTCCAATAACCGATTCAAATTCTTCATCCACATCGACCACTAAAACGGTGTCTAACTGTCCGCTGTTTGGAATTCCTCCAATACAACAAACCCGATCTTGAAAACCGAAAATATCCCGTGTGAGTCCAAGCAGTATGGCCGCTCTGAGTTGAGATAATCGGGCCCGTGAAAGGGCTCGAACCGCCAATATTGCATCGGCGCGATGGTGAGCACGGTCGTCCTCGGATACATCCTGTCCAGCAAGGACCACATTAAATCCAGAAAAAGTCATCCGTGGAGCCAGACTGGGTGGGAAAACATCGGCAAAAATAAGAATGGTTGAACATTCTGCTGCTTTCGCAATCTTGGCTGCTTCATCGGTAAGCAGTTTGTTGAACTTGGTTCTCCTTCTTGCCGGACGGTCATCAGTCCCGGCAAAAGCCTTTCGGACTGCACTTCGGAATTCGGTCTTGCCACGGGCCATCCAAAGCTGGTCCATGACGGTACTATCTTGAAAGGATCGAGCGAGAGCGGCTAAAAATGAAAGATAGTTTTTTGCCTTTTCATTTGCGAGGAGAAGAAATACAAAGCGAACATCTTCGTAGCTGTCTTTCCCTTCAAAACTAAGACCGGTCGGGCATCTTCCGATTGCCAGTGCATAAGGTCTTTTCATGGGGACCCGGGCGTGGGGTAGTGCAACTCCTTCGCCCAAGTAACTCGTTAATGACTTTTCCCGGTCGACTAATTCTTTCAGTACTTTTTTTCGTTTGGCCGGGGTGGGCAACAGGGTGGTGAAAGTATCGAGTAATTCAGAATATGCTGAAGTTAAATCGTTACTGGTTAAATCGACAATCCGATTTACCGAAATATAACGGTCAATATGCATCTGTCAGCGAAAGAAAGAAGACGAGTACAGGACTCGTTTCGGGGAGGGCAAATGCTTGATTACTTCTCCCACTCAAGAGCACCGCTTTTTAATTCATATACTAAACCCGCAACGAGCACAAAAGTGAAGAATAGCATGGGGCCTAATATTGGAATTCCTGCGGCAACTAGATCACGATGGGTAAGGACCCACGGAATGAGAAAAACCACATCAATATCAAATAAAATGAACAACATCGCCGTAATGTAAAATTTAACCGAGTATTTTGTTTCGCCTTTTGACTCGGATGCCAATCCACATTCATAAGGTGAATCTTTAATTTTACCCGCGATGGCACGTTGCCCAAATAGATGGCTGGCAAAAAGAATACCAAAGCCCATTCCAACCGCTAAAAGAATTTGGATGAGTACTGGTAGATAGTCTAAAAGAGTCATGCTTATTGCATGGAATGGAATTGGTCTAAAGGCAAGAATATTTCTTACGAAATTACGGGTTTAATATATATTTCAACAGGCTTGCAAAATTAGATTGGGATGAATTAGTATGATACTATGAAAGCTTCTTCTCATAAACATTCTCTCCGGCGTAGCAAACAACGTGGTTTTACACTTGTTGAAATTCTCATTGTTTTGGCTTTAATTGGCATTGTTGCCGGTTTGGCAATGTCAAACTTGGGAGAAATCTTTGGTGGCGGAAAAGTAAAGGCAGCCCAAACTTGGGTTAACAGTACTGGTGAGGCCTATGTGACTAGCTATTTTGCACTAGTCGGGGAGTACCCGAAGAGTCTCGCCGATTTAAAAACACCTCCGGCGGGCACGCCTCCATTTGTGAAACGATCTTCAGATTTACAGGACCCTTGGGGGAAAGATTATATTTATCAATACCCCGGGACTCACAATACTGGAAGTTTTGATATTTCTACTACTGCACCAGATGGTACTGTTTTAGGGAACTGGGATACCGGGAAGTAATTTGAAACCGGTACCCAAGGCGTACCGAAAGCAAGCCTTTAGCCTAATAGAGGTACTGCTTGTTCTTGCTTTGGTAGCAGTTTTAGTGGGCATTGTAGCGGGGAATGCAGGAGCTTTTATTCAGGGGAGTAACTTTGAACCCCCTGAACGAGTATTAAAAAAGGCAGTGCTCGACGCGGTGTATAATGCGAGTGAGAGCAAGCGAGCAGCTTACTTGAGTTATTTTGAAGAGAATGCAACTTTCATCGTGACCGACTCATCGGGTCAAGTTTTAGCTGAGCATCGAGTCTATAAAAAGTTAGATGATAAAATAAGACAAGAGGAATCGCTTA
>JABGUO010000426.1 GCA_018646565.1 Opitutia bacterium
ACAGTATTACGAGCCCTTGGAATCGACCATGAAAGATTCACTTATAAATATCTCGGTCTCGACCAACGCCTCACCGGGGTGGAACATCCCAAAATAGTACCCGACTTGCTTGCCTAAAATACACGCGATGAGTGGTAAAACTTGGCAAGGTTTTCTATTTTTGCTTTGACCATTTATCCTTGAATCAACAGTACTTTTCACTGTGATTTCGGTGGTGGATAACAGAAAAGCTTTATTGGCGGATTGGCTTCAGGAAAAAACTCCCTTCCAGGGCGGTTCTCTTTCTATTGCCTCTGCGGATGCAAGTTTCCGGCGTTATTTTCGTTTAGTTCATCAGGACCAATCCTATATCGTTATGGATGCCCCACCCGATTTGGAACCCTCTTTGCCCTTCGTGCAAATTGGGCGATGGATGAAACAGTCAGCTATCCAAGTACCCGAAATCTTTGCCCAAGATCTTCAACTTGGCTTCTTAGTTCTTTCTGATTTTGGTGATCTCCACTACCAGGATGCCATAAAAGGGCCAAATCGAGAATCTCTTTACCAGTCAGCGATTGCTGAAATTATAAAGTTTCAAAAGTCATTAACTGACTCCGAGGAAAAGCTCCCCCTTTTTGATCAGGAATGGCAAAAAAAGGAACTCGATATCTTTCGTGAATGGTGCCTCCCTGGAGTTCCTGACTCCGAGTATCTTCACTGTACTCAAACTCTTATTGAGCAGGTTGACCAGATACCAAAAGCATTTATGCACCGTGACTTTCATTGTAGAAATCTACTTCTCTGCCCAAATGAGCAAGTGGGAATTATCGATTTCCAAGGAGCAATGCATGGACCGATTACTTATGACCTGGTTTCTCTCCTAAGAGATTGCTATGTCGATAATGATGAAAATTGGATTATGCAAACCACATTACAGTTTCAGGATTCACTACTTTCTTCCAACCTTGAATATGCTCGGGTCGAAACAGATGAATTTATTCGTTGGCTCGATTTTACAGGCTTACAAAGACATTTAAAATGTATCGGAATTTTTCACCGGCTTCACATTCGCGACCAAAAGCCTGATTATATGAAAGAAGTGCCCCGGGTAATAAAATACATCAACACTGTGCTCGATCGAAACCCTCTATTACAAGATTTAAAGGAATTATTTAATCGAGCCAAAATTCTTACTTAATTATTTATGAAAGCTATGATTTTAGCCGCAGGTTATGGAAAAAGATTGCGCCCATTAACCGATCATACCCCCAAACCATTGGTTTCAATTGGAGGAAAACCACTCATTGTACACCACCTCGAAAAAATCGCTCAAACAGGGATTAAAGAGGTAGTAATAAACCTTGGTCACTTGGGTTCCAAGATTCCCGAGGCGTTGGGAAATGGGGACACATGGGGACTTTCGATTCAATATTCCGAAGAAGGTCCCGATCCACTTGAAACCGGAGGCGGCATGGCAAAAGCGTTGCCCTTATTGGGGTCTGAAACCTTTCTTCTGGTGAACGGTGATGTGTGGTGCGATTTGGATTTTTCTTCGATCCCCCGTTCGCTCGAGTCAAATGACCAATCTCTTCTTTACCTTGTCCAACAGCCCGAATGGAGAGAGCGGGGAGACTTTTCACTTGTCAATAGACGCGTTGTAGAATCCGAGTCACCACAATATCTTTACGCCGGGATTGCTCTTTACCACCCCTCTATTTTGGAGGGTGCAAAAGTGGAAAAATTTTCAATTGTACCCCGGCTAAAACAGGCAATCGCATCGGATCGAGTCGCCGGGATTCTCCATCTAGGGGAATGGGATGATGTCGGCACACCCGAGCGCTTACATGCCATACAGGCAAATCATGGGAATTAAAATGGTTTGACTGATTTGTTCGGAGCCAAGCGATCCCGATTCGATAATTCTTCCTCGGGGCCAAACGCATCAACACAATAAGCGACCACATTGCGCAAATTTCGATCCGAGATCTCTTGGGATGCCGCCGCCATTGCCTGTCCTCCAATATCCTGAGAGTGATACCCGCGTTCCCCTGATCGAAACTTTCTCATTTGTTCCAAAAAATACCAACCCTCAAGTCTTTGTAAGGAAGGAGCATTCAGCAACCGGTTGCCCTCTCCATTCCCCCCATGACAGGAAGCACACCTTTGGTTGAAATATTCTTTCCCCTCCTCCAAGCTCCCCTGCACCGTCCGAATGGCAGGCAGTGGATCCTGTTCAGAAAACCAATTGGCCACATAAGCCAATTCAAAATCATCTTTTATTTTTCGGGCGCCAACCCCCATCAAATACTCGGAGCGATTCGAAGCTAATTTCCCGCGCACTCCCGAGCGAAATTTTTCTAATTGATCCATCAGGTACCACATTTCCATACCGTGTAATATAGGACCACGCTGAGCTTCTTTATTACTGTGACAAAGCATACACTCCGCAACCAAAGTTTCACCCCTTTGCGAATCACTCATTAACACAACAGAGTCCTTCTTTACCTCCGGCACACAAGAAAAGACTAGGGTCATGGTTCCAATAAAAATGAAAAGTTGCATCAAGGTATTCATCGTGTGGACTACAATCTACAAATTTACCCAAACTCCTCAAGCGACAAAACAAATCCCTCTATGCTTTACCCTTGGCACATCATCCTTCACAATAGTCAAAATGTCTAGTATTTCCCTCCATAACATAAGCAAGGTATTTCCCGACGGGACACAAGCGGTACAGGAAATTAGTTTAGAGATTAGGGCAGGTGAATTCCTCGTCCTTGTCGGACCTTCCGGTTGCGGAAAATCGACATTACTACGATTAATCGCCGGCCTTGATGAACTCACTGGTGGATCGATTAAAATCGGAGGGGAAAATGCGGCTTCGCTCCTACCTAAGGACCGAGACTTGGCACTGGTCTTTCAAAACTATGCTCTTTTTCCCAATCTATCCGTTTATGATAACCTTTCCTTTGGACTCAAGGCTAGAAAAGTTTCAAAAGTGATAATCAAAGAAAAAATTATTCCCGTCTCCCAAAGGCTCGGACTGGAGGAACTCCTTCAGCGAAAACCAGACGAACTCTCGGGTGGGCAAAGACAAAGGGTTGCCTTAGGTCGATTACTCGTCCGCAATCCTAGTATCCACCTATTGGATGAACCGTTGAGCAACTTGGATGCAAATTTACGCACATCCATGCGGCATGAACTGGCAAAACTCCACAACGAATATCAAAAAACCACTCTTTTTGTAACCCACGACCAGGTCGAAGCAATGACGCTCGGACAACGGCTTTGCGTAATGAACCAAGGCCGTATCATTCAAGTTGGAACTCCAACAGAAATTTATGATTTCCCCGAGCATCGCTTTGTGGCGGAATTTTTTGGATCCCCTCCAATCAATCTGTTTAAGGGCGAGATTCAAAGTGTTCAAAATAATTCCTTTTTTACCAACGGCTCAATTCAAATTCCCTTACCAAAGGATTCAGATCTTTCGGAGAGAGAAATTGAATTGGGAATTCGCCCAGAAGATTGGACAGTTCATAATGAAGCACCTTCTCACTCCGTATCTGCAACACTCCAAAGAATTGAAAATTTAGGCGACACTCGTATTCTACATTTTGCAACTCAGGAAAATGCAATAATAGCTAAATCAGAACTACGGGAATTTCAGGTAGGGAGACAGTATTTCCTGACCCCCCATTGGAACCGAGTTCATTGGTTTGACCTTCAAACAGAAAAGCGAGTACTACGATAACGAGAGGTGGACCAGAGCTGTTTTCATTTTTCGAAAACAAACCGCAAAAAGAATCACCACTGGAAATAGTGATATGGTAGCGGCGGCCATCCCTACTGACTCCGGTATTCGATGGCTGGAATCCCGGAGTTTTGACAATGCAATGGGCAAGGTGGTATTTTCATCATCCAAAAGTAACAACGGTAAAAGGTGTTCCTGCCAACTGAGGATAAAATGAAGCAGCCCATAAGTAATTAGAGAGGGTGCGACTAAAGGAAGTATCAGAAAAAAAGTACGGGGAATAGAAAATCCTTCCACTTTTGCCAATTCCAGTAATTCGTTGGGAATCTTTCGAAATACCTGCGTAAAAAAAACAATCCCCAACCCACTGGCAATACCAGGAAAAATTAATGACCAACTTGTTCCCTGTAATCCAAGCCATAACATCCAATCAAACAATGGAACTGCCATAGCTTGTTTGGGAATCAAAATTACGAGAATTGCCACGCCAAACAAAAAGGATTTTCCACGAAAAGAATACTTGGCAAATACAAATGCCGCTGCTGCAGTAATCAAGGTGGCAAAAAGTGCCTGTAAGCCTGAGATAAAAAGGGAATTGGAAAAAAAGGAATAAAATGGAAGGTACTGCTCAGAAAATAAACTTTGGTAGGAATCCATCTCAAAATTTTCCGGAAAAAGTAAAGTGGGTTGGTAAATTTCGCGATTCGTCTTAAAAGACGACAGGAACATCCATAGGAAGGGATACAGACAGATAATGACCGATCCCGTCAAAATACAAAAAGAGATTAACTTTCTCATCGGAGAACCCACCTCCTCCGTCCCTGTAAAATTATAAACAAAAGCAACGCCGTAATGGGAACCACCAACAGACTCATCGCAGCCGCTCCCGGAAAATCAAATCGTCCCGAACCTCCTGGGAAAGCAACTTGGTACACATAGGTGACCAATAGTAAACCAGAGTCCAATATTCCTCCCGAACCACCCAGTAGGTTATAGGCACCGGAAAACGAAGCAAAACCATCCACCACCAAGAATACCATTGCGAACAAAGCCAGATGCCAAAGATTTGGGATTAAGATTTTTCGAACCAATAACCATTTCCCTGCACCCTCAATTTTGGCCACCTCCCATTGCCAATTTGGAATTGCCTGTAATCCACAAAGAAAAAATAGGGTTACTAATCCAGTCCAACGCCAAACTGCCTGAATAATAAGCGAAGGCATTATAAAAGAGGGATCCATCATCCAATTCACTGGTTCAAAACCGAGGGGGACTACAAAGTATTGATTCAATGCACCAGTTCGGCCATGAAAGAAGAGATAAAACAAAGTGGATAGGACACCGGGAAGTGCCAAACCGGGTATCATTAAACAAAAAACGAGCAGACCCCGGGAAAATTTGCTTAATTGAAATAAGCAGAGTGAAAGTATAAATGAAAGTGGAATGAGTAACAAAATCGAACCCAATACATAAATTAAAGTATTTCTTAAGGCTTTATAAAATTTTGCATCTTCGAGTACATTGCTAAAGTTTTGCAATCCAATATATTTCATATTGTCTCTCTGAATCACCTCAGAATTCTCTGGCAAATTCCAGGATAAGTAAAATGGGGGAGGGTTTGTACCTGTTGACTCAATTACCTCGCGGTGTGGTGCTGTAAAAGTAGGGCTTTGTAATGATAGATCGATCCCTAAAATCAGCGGAACCAACCAAAACAAGACCCACAGTCCAAAAAAAGGAACAAGAAGCCAAAAAAGAGAGCCTTTTTCGTATTGAGATAGAACCAAAATCAGGAGAAAAAATTATCGATCGCGACCGCTATTTTTCATCGCATCTTTATACTGCTTGATCGCGTCTTTGGGGGACAACGCACCAAACATTACCGAACCGAAATAATTCTCCTGCATTAGGAAAATAGCCTGGGGCCGTCTTGGATCGACCACTACCGGTGGGATCTCCTTTGCGAGTTGGATCAATAACTCACCAATGGACTGTTCAAAATATTCGTGTTTCGCCAACAGTCTTTCATCTTTCCATGAGGGCTGGTATGCTGGAAAGCTGTTTCCCTGTAAAAAACGCTCCGCATTGGCCTCCTTATTCTTCATCACAAACTCAATAAAGTCCCAAGACTCCTCCCTCTTTTTACTTCCCTTGCAAATCATGAGTCCCTGGCCGGCAAAAGTGGCAGTTCGGGGCCCTAGCTCACCTTTCTCATTTCGCCAAGTGGGAAGTGGCATCATTCCCCATAACCCCTTCATCCCTGGCGCAAACTGTTGAAAAAGGTCAAGGCCATACCAATCGGCTCCGGGCACGCAAAGCACTTCACCAGTTTCCAAATCTCCACTAAAGAAAACCGGATCGAAAATGGATCCTCTATCTGGCATTACGGTAATTTGAGCAGCTGACATTTCGGCAAACTCCTCCAACACTTCGAGTGCTTTCTCTTCATCTGGTAAGAAGTTTCCTTTTTTATCAAACAAATCGGTTCCTTTTTGCCGGAGAAAAACATCAAATAGAGTACCATCCAATGCCATAAGTCGCTGACCTTGGTCCTCCTGTAATTCTGCTCCCACTTCAGCCACATCGGCCCAAGTTTTTAAATCACTTGGCTTGATATCGAATTCTTCAAACAAATCTTTTCGATAATAAAGTACCATCGCACTAAGTGATTGGGGAACCCCCATTACCTTTCCGTTGTAGGTAAAAACCTCCAATCTCCTTGGGTGTAAATCTTTACTTAGACCAGATTTTTTTACTTTTTTTGTTAGGTCAACAAAAGGCGAATCTTCGTTCAGAAATACACCAAAAAAAGTTTCATCCAACTGAACCATGTCGGGAATTCCCTGCCCCGACCGAATGGCAACTCCCAATTTATCGGGCATTTCACGAAAACCATATGCCTTCACATTAATGGTGACATCTTTTTTTCTACTCTTCGCATACAACTCACCCATTTGTTCGTAATAAACTTGGTCCTGAAAGGAACTGATCCAAATAACCAACTCTTTTGCGCTGAGTGGACTCACAACCGAAAGTACTGCGATTACAAATAAATAGAAATATGACTTAATGGATTTCATTAGGGTTATTAATTATGCTCGAACCCTCAATCATCGCAAGCTCGTACAGAAAATTAGTCTAAGATTTATTTATGGATATAAATTACTTTTTTTATATTTTGAATCCTAAATCATTAGAATAATTAAAAGCCCTCTCCTCTTGTAGATCTTGAGTTCTTTTGCTATTAATGCAAACACTGCCGCTTGTGGATACGGCAGTCAATGTAAGTAATCAAGCAGGTATTAGATTCGTTGGCATTACATATATCCTCGCTCTCGATGCCGGGCAATCTGCATTTATTGAAATACGGTCAGTCCAGATAATAGAATCAATTTCCCGATTCGCTTTATCGAACTGAACGGTTCGGGCGACTCCAATGTCATTGGCGGTAACAAAACCGCCAGATAGAATGCAGAAACTGATTGAAACCAACATTTCACTGCAAATGGTAAAATCCATGTTATCGCTACTTGATGTAATCAATTATCTGGATTTTTCACAACGGGGAGAGGTGGGCTTTTGGAATTTTAGATAAGAATGGATTTCTTTAGATGTAGACAGAGGAATGCAAATTTAAATGAACCAGTTTTGATGTATCGCCTTTATTATACAGTTATCAAAAATCGAATTTGTTGTGCTTAATAAATAGAATTAATGGACTGCCTAATTTCTGCGGTTACAGGGGCGGAGGATTTAACCACTCCGCTATCACACTTTTAAAATTTGAATTTCCAATTTATCTTTTTCTCGTATTTCATTGAGTCATGTACAATTTGATATTATCTGATTAAATTTAGGTAAAAAAATGAATTTAAATAGTTAATGTTTTGAAAATGAATAGTTTCGCTCATTTACTCAAAACTAATCAAATAAACTATTATAGATATGTTTTATTTGCTTTTTTACAGATTCTTTTTCTGCCCTCTGCATTTCCGGGTGAAGAAAAAAAGTTTCCAAAAATCGAAATTAAACCAAATATCTGGGGAGGTGCATCAACAAGAGATATTCAAAAAATCCTCAACTCTGCTGCAAGGCAGATTTGGCCTCACGCTCAACAAAACAAACTTGCTACCATTCAAGTTGAACGCTCAAGAACTGGCCCAATCGTGCTCTTCCGGAGAGGAGAAAGAGGCGAGTACCTTGTGCGCTTGGATACAGAAAAAACGT
>JABGUO010000065.1 GCA_018646565.1 Opitutia bacterium
CCAGTTTTCATCCTCTTGGGAATCTTCTTCCCGTTGGTGGACATAAGCGTATCCCGCAGAATCATCACGGGCGACATCCATACCCATCTCCCCAAAGTGACTCTTTATTTTTTCCCACTCTGCCCCCAACCTACTCCACAGGTCGAGATCTTCCTGATAAATAGGACCGTTTAGTAAACGGACGATGACATGACGATGAGTAATGGCTGGGTTCATAAGCTGGATCGTTGGAATAAAAGTTGTTCGACCTCGACATATCTAGGCTGAGAGGAACGATTCAAATCTAAATGGATTAATTCATCGGAAAGAATTTCATGACGCGAATCCTCACCAGCAATTACGCGGTAACACACAATCTCAACTACTCCCTGTTGCAATGGATACCTCTCAACTATTTCGGAGAGTGTAACCTGATCGACTTCGTCTAAAGTTTCAAAAACACGAGCCCGATATTTCTTAAGATCTAAAGGTTCGCCCACAGAGCCAAGAATATCGTTCATCCATTGAGAACCCGTACTCTTCGCCGGTTTTACTTCAGCAAATGCCTCAATCGCTTTCGGTTCCCAAAATTCTGCTTCGATCAAAGTGAAAAACTGAGGTCGTATATCAATCTCAAATTCCCAATCGTTCAACGGTGTTTCCCGTAGGCGATAGGCATGACTACGAATTTCAGAAAGTGTTTCGCGAACCTGTCGACCTCCTCCTCCAGAATGATCCCCAACTACCTGCCTAAGTTTTCGACTTATCCGACCGTAAGCACCATGAGCAGCACTTGCTTCTCCAAATAGGCGGTCTCCAAGATTCGAAAATATTTTTTGGGTATCAAGACCGCGCCGACGGGCAATGTCGGAAGTTTGCTCGGCAAGTTTGCGGAACATTCGAGACAAAGATGGGTTGGTCATCATTTCGCGAAATCCAAAATAGCTCTTTCCTTGGTCGCAACCACGAAGTGCTTCGTCTGCATCCAAAACGTGTTCCACAATATCTCCTTTGGATGCCTTGCCCTGAGCATAAAGATTGGAAATCTCACGAGCATGATCACGGAAGAACTCTTCAATTGCCCGAAAGTCAGACAGAAAATGTTCTACAAGATCAGAAAGATCATAAACCTGATCTCGAATAATATCTTCTCCAAAGATAGGAGCTTCACCCGTTTCTTGAATTTTTCTTATCTCTTCGTCAATTTCCTCGCGTTTTCGTGCAAGCTCACGGATTCGGGCATCGGGGTCTGAATTGACCCCGTTGTTTAACTCCTGCATCTCATGAAGGATACGATTGAAACGAGACTCGGTGGTGGCATATCCACGGTGTTGCATCGCCAACAAATCATTCAACCAACTTAGGGCCTTCTCGGAATGACGAGTTAACCGAAAAACATATTCTTCACGCTCTTCATGATAGGATTTTGTGAGGTAGCGGTGATCTTCATCACACCACTCATCCAAGTATTCCTGCGGACTTCGCTTGGGTGCTTCCGCATCCTCCAGCTCTCGAATCTGCTCAATATGTTCAGCCAAGGTGGCAGAGAGTTCTTCCTCAGAGGCTTCTACCACGCCCCATTTCTTGAAAGTTTTGAAAAAGAATCCGGCTACAAAAGAGCCTAACCGACCACGCATGAGGCGCAGGGCGGGTGATTCTTCGAAAAGATGCAAAAATTCCTCATCCATTGGTTGTAAAGTTTACTTAGGCTAAAGAGAGTGAAATGCATTTAAAGAACGTCAAAAACAAGTTATCCCCATGCTTAGCTGATTGTTAAGAACTTATATGAGGTAAATCCTATTCTTTAAAATGCCAAATTTCCAATTTCTTGATAAAATGTTAACGGGAAAATAGATCCGTGGGTGCTTTTATTCTGCGAATTCCTTTTTTTGTCTGCATATAAATCCACAGACCATGGGAACGAATTTTTTGGCAAATAAAAGGTAGTTCTATACTATGTAGAAGTTTTCCACGCCGAAGATCCAGAATTTGTAATTTCTTGCCACGGTCGAGCAGAACGACCAATAAATTTTCTTCGTTGTTCAAAAAGTCAATTGATAATGGCTTTGCCTGACCTTTAGGGAATTTCACTAAATTCCA
>JABGUO010000427.1 GCA_018646565.1 Opitutia bacterium
AATTAGTTAGTTATAAAATTTGGTAATTAATATAAATCTAACGAAAGAATAAAATTAGGAATTAAGCACTCGAGTATATACGAGTACAAAATGATACAATGACATCCTTGTCGCTATAATTTGATAATAATCAATTTTGGGCATGTATCGTCCTGATCATGCTCCGAAAGTTTATATTAGTTCATAATACTGAATCATTTGGATTTATATGCTTGTGCAATAATTTCTGAATTAATCGAAATTAATGCCAATAGAATGGAATTAAGATGTAATCTCTAAGGAGTACAAATCGAGTCCATGAAGGATAAATTATAAAGGTAGGAATTAAATGTTGTGAAATACGCTTTTATCTACCTAAAGATAAAAAGAGAGCGACCACGACTAACCTCCTGTTTTGTCGAAACCAAATTTTATAACGGTCACATCCTTGTGACATTTATTATAGTCGGATCGATTCTTAAAAGCTTTAGATTTTTCCTTTTTCTTTTACTCGCATGCCTAGAAAGTTCATAGTAAATGAAATACCATTTTTATTTGTGACCCCCAAAAAAAATATTGTAAAAGAAAGATTCCAACCTTTTGCTTTTGAACAGTTCTTTCCTCTTCTCTTGGTTTTTAAGAACTATTCTTTCGATTTACTTAATGCAGATTGTAGAGCCGCACTCAATGTTGCACTTTTAGCAATTCCACAAGGAATGGCCTATGCATTGGTCTCTGGATTGCCTATTCAGTATGGATTATTAGGCTCCGCTGTAGCAGCAATCCTGGGCTGTTTATTTTCAAATTCCCGCTTTATTACGCTTGGACCGACTAATGCCACATCAGTCTTACTATTTGGCGTTTTTGCCAGTTTAGGAATGATTAATCAAGACGGGATGGGAACAATTGAGGCAATTAAGATATTACCCTGGATTTTACTTTTCTCTGCCTGCTTCCTCGTTCTTGCATCGATGCTTAGAGTTTCCTTCATGATTCAATTCGTATCAAGAACGGTTATTACCGCTTATGTAACCGCCGCGGCATGCTTGATTATTGCAAACCAGACTAAACATGTTTTGGGCTTAGAGTTAGACTCCCGAGATACTATCGCTACTTTTTGGCAAATTGTATATGCATCTAGTAAAGCATTAGCTGGTTTTTCTACCCCTGCATTGATAGTCAGTGGATTTACCGCCCTCAGTTATATCATTTTACAGTATAAACTAAAGTCTTTGCCCAATGTGGCAATTACTCTAATCCTCGGGTCCGTTTTTCATTTTCTCCTCCAGGATACTATTGGTTCTGTACAAACTCTTGCTACCTTCGATTCATCGCTCGGAATACTCTCCACCATACATTTTGAGTCTTTATCTCATTCTAGCGGAACCATTCTTTGGGCATCAATTGCAATTTCTTTGCTCTGCCTCCTGGAAGGACTCTCCATCGGGAAATCGCTCGCGGCAAGAGCTGGTGAACGAATTCAAACCAATCGGGAAACTTTTGCTATTGGAATGGGCAATATGGGGTGCTCCCTTCTTTCTGGCATGCCCGCCTCAGGCTCACTTACCCGTTCCTCTTTAAATATCCAATCGGGTGCGAAAACAAGTGCTTCCAATCTTTTTGCAGGAATTTTTGTGGTAATAGGATACTTCTCACTCGGCTCACTGGTCTCTTATATACCAGTTCCCGCACTAGCCACATTAGTAATCTTCATCGGTGCTTCTTTAATCAAAGGTAGGCAAATTCAAGCAGTTTCCCGAGCCACCCGATCGGACGCAATTACTTTTACGGTGACATTAGTAGTCGGCCTTATTATCTCATTACAAATGGCAATTTTTGCCGGTGTTATTACTTCAATTCTTTTATTTTTAAGGAAAGTAGCTGTACCTGAAATGGTTGAATATGGATATAATGAAGAGGGTGAACTTGCGGCGTTGTCTGGAAAAGCTCGACGACCCGAGCCGGAGGTTTCTATTGTCCATGTTGAGGGTGAAATATTTTTTGCAGCCGCTGATTTATTTTATGAGCAGATAAGGCGGGTTGGTGAAGACCCAAACTTACGGGTTCTAGTATTAAAACTGCTGAACGCCCATCATTTAGATGCTACTTCCGTAATGGCACTAGAAGAGTTACTGGACTATTTAAAAGAGAAAAATTGCCATGTCCTCCTTTGCGGAGTCAGGCGGGATATTTTAAGAATTTTAAAAAATGCAGGTGTACTTTCACGAATGAATCGGAAAAATATATTTCCACACACTGTCAGTAATCCAACATTATCCACTGCAAAAGCGATTAAAAGAGCAAAGCATCTAACCTCGGGAGAGGAAGCAAAAGTAACGATCTATGCAGAACAAATGGGAAAAGAAGCAAAATAACCTTTATTGCAATTCACTTCTCCGCTTCACCTTCATCGATTCCACATTCTCCAATAAATGATCATGGGTAAATTCTCGATTGATTCTTTTTCCATTTCCAAAAAATGAAATTCGTCCTTTAAGTGATCCTCGGAGTCTGAATCTGAACATTTAGAAAGTTTTTGCCGTAAATCTTTAATCTTTTCATATACCTCTCTTAATTCTTTGGTTTGTTTATCTCCTTCAGATGCTTGACTTTTTAATTGTACAAATCGGGTATGGTTAAAATCTTCAATGGCATTTCGTTCACCAGCAAGAGATTGTATTTGGTCATTCAAATCTTCTACTATTTCTGGGTGCTTCGCTTTTATAAATGTGGTGTGCCCTGCCTCTTCAAGAGACTGAAGTTCTTTTCTTAAAACTTTAATTTCACCATTGCATGAATCTATGTCAGATTGCTGTCCTTCCTCTTGCAGTAATTCTTTTAACTAGGTCCTTAGTTTTACCATTTTCATACGAACTTTAGATTGATAAACGCGGTCTTTTTCTGAAAGTTTTGTACTCACTATTATTCAGCCTTTATCTAAAAATTGTTTTTGCAAACTCTTTTTCTACTCTCCACTTTGCTTCCCATCGAAGTAATCAAGCTCCAGGCCATAAAATTTACTGGCATTACAATAACTTTGTTGTGCTAGTTCCCCCACAGGTACTTCCAGGTACCCAGAAAGAAATTCACCAATAAAAGGCAGATAACTTGGTTCGTTTTCCTTTCCCCTTTTTGGCTCTGGTGAAAGGTAGGGACTATCTGTTTCCAGAATTAATTTTGCAATACCTTGCACTTGTAATGCTTCCCGTAAAAATTCATTCTTCTTAAAAGTTATAATTCCTGTAAACGAAGCATACCCACCCCGGTCATTGAGTTCCTTTATTTCCTCCACTCCTTCTGAGAAACAATGAAATAAAACCTTCTCCCACGGGAGTCCGGATTGTTCAATAATTGCAATACAATCACTAAATGCATTTCTAGAATGAACTATAGTTGGTAAATTATACTGGGCAGCAATTTTGAGTTGTTCCAGAAAAGCAATTTTTTGATTTTTTATAATCGAGAGTGCTTCATTATGATTCTTGGGGAGGTGAAAATAATCTAAACCGATCTCCCCAATAGCAACCGGTGGAGAACCAGAACCTAAATAAGATTCTATCTTTTCTATCACACTCTCATAACCTTCATTTACATAACAGGGATGTAATCCAACAGAATAAAAGATTTTTTCTCGATATTGCTCCGATAAATTCTTATAAATTTCCCAATCGTCATTTGATGTTCCAACCGCAGTCATTCGGGAAACTCCATTTTCCTCGGCTCGCCAAAGAATTTCTTTTAAATTACCCTTATTTTTAAAACCTTTAAGGTGACAATGACTATCAAACCAATTCATATACTCGACCCATTCAAAAAACCTATCATCTCTCTTATCATAATTTCTTTCTTCTTTGTTACGACAAAATAGCTACTATTTAATATACTTTATATGGAAAACATAATCATTCTTGGAACTGGCTGTGCAGGATTCACTGCAGGAATCTATACTGCCCGGGCAAACTTAAATCCACTTATTCTCGAAGGTAGGCAACCCGGTGGTCAACTTACCACTACTTCAGAAGTCGAAAACTTTCCCGGGTTTCCCGAGGGAGTGGACGGATATTCCCTGATGGATCAATTACGCAAACAGGCGACCCGGTTTGGAGCGAGAGTTGAAAATGCCTTCATTGATAAAGTGGACTTTAGCGGTGAAACAAAAATTCTCTTTTCTGGAAATAAAAAATTTGAATCTAAATCCGTTATTATAGCAACCGGTGCCGCTCCAAGGCTTTTGGGCATCCCAGGTGAAAAAGAAATGTACGGAGGAAAAGGAGTAACCACTTGTGCAACCTGTGATGGTGCTTTTTATCGAAACATGGATGTCATTGTTGTCGGAGGTGGAGATTCTGCATGCGAAGAAGCTCTCTTTTTAACCCGATTTTGTTCCAAGGTAACTCTTGTGCACAGGAGAGATGAACTCCGTGCTTCACAGATAATGGCAGAAAGAACCTTGGCCCATGAAAAAATTGAAGTTGTTTGGGATTCTGGGATCCAAGAAATTCTGCCCGATGAGGCTGGAAAAACAAGGGCTATCACGGTTGAAAATCTCAAAACGAACGAACTTTCTGAAATCTCCTGCAAAGGCGTTTTTATCGCCATTGGACATGTCCCCAATACGCAACCATTTAAGGATATATTGCCCCTTGATTCAAACGGTTACCTTGTTCCTGATCAAGGTAGCCAAGTGCAAACTCAAATCCCCGGCGTTTATGTGGCGGGGGATTGTGCCGATCATGTGTACCGACAGGCAATTACTGCAGCGGGAATGGGTTGTCAGGCTGCCATTGATGTGGAAAGATGGCTCGCAGAACAAAAATAATCGGTGGTCGGATCAGGAAAAGATGATAATATTGCCACTCACCTGGCCAATGCATCTGTTCTTGCCCCAGACCAATTAGCAATCGTTTCAGCAAGAACTGGTTTTTTCGAACCTCGTTCGTTTCAAGAACTCTATCGGGAAGTTCAGATCTGTGCGGACTTTTTAAAAACCAAAAGCATTTCTAAAAATGATCATGTGTTGCTGGCGGTAAAGCCGGGCTATCAATTAATTCTTATTGCCTTCGCACTGTTTTACCTAGGGGCAGTTCCCATTATTATTGATCCCGGTATGGGCTTAAAGGCATTTCTCAAGTGTATTAAAAATACCAAACCCACTGCATTAATTGGAATTTCATTGATCCATGTATTGAGTAAATTCATACCCCGTCCATTTCGATCAATCGAAAAAAAGG
Organism: Opitutia bacterium; assembly: GCA_018646565.1. Classification (GTDB taxonomy): domain Bacteria; phylum Verrucomicrobiota; class Verrucomicrobiia; order Opitutales; family Seribacteraceae; genus Seribacter. The sequence goes on from JABGUO010000427.1 coordinate 5,211, forward strand.
TGTTGATTCAATCCAATCATTTTTCGAATGAAATTAAAAAGAGGAAAAGTAACCACACGACACTACCAGCCACCACCCTACCCCAAGACTTGGCCGCAATCGTATTTACTTCTGGATCCACTGGTACTCCTAAGGGGGTGTGCTATTCCCACCAAGTTTTTGAGGCACAAATTAATCACCTACGAAAGGATTTCGGGATTGAAAAGGGAGAAAAAGATTTAGCAACCCTTCCGATCTTTGCCCTTTTTAATCCTGCCCTGGGAGTTACTTCTGTAATTCCAGATATAAATCCAAGAAAGCCCAGCACTGCAGACCCCAAAAAACTCACCCGATCCATTCAGGAGTTTGAAATAACCACTGCGTTCACATCCCCCATTATTGGGGAAAAAATTGTCGCCTCTTGTTATTCACAGAAAATTACGCTCCCAAAAATTAAACGGTTTTTACTGGCCGGTGCTCCGGCGCATCCCTCGCTAGTGCACGATCTTTCCAAAGTAATTCCAAATGGAAAAGTAATTCTTCCGTACGGAGCAACCGAAGCACTTCCCATTTCTGCTGCTAATCATATTGAGGTAAACAAGCTATCCCGGGATATTTCCCTTGGGCAAGGTTCGTGCCTCGGTCGACCCCTTCAAGGAAATACAGTACGCATCGCACCCATTAGCTTTTCTCCCTTTGAATCAGGACTCAATTGCCCCCAAGAAATGCCCCAAGGTGAGGTAGGTGAAATTTGTGTTTCCGGACCGGTAGTAAGTCAGGAGTATTTTCGGATGCCCGGAGCCACAGTGGATTCAAAATTTCATGACGGGCAACTAAATTATCATAGGATGGGCGATTTAGGCTATTTTGACTCGGAGGGATTCCTTCGATTTCTTGGACGAAAAGTTGAAAGAATTATTACCCAAGATGGCCCATTAGAA
>JABGUO010000428.1 GCA_018646565.1 Opitutia bacterium
ATGGAACGATTCCCATAATGGTCTTTATAAGTGTCGATTTACCGGCACCGTTTGGACCAATTACCCCCACTAATGAACCTTCCTCTATCTGTAAATCAATCCCATACAATACTGGTTTTGTGTGGAATGAAACGGTCAAATCATGAACCTCAAGGGGAAATAGCGGTGGACTGGCACTCATTTTCTTCTTTTTCGTAATGCCTTTACGATAGTGTTAATATTGTGAACCATCATTCCCTCCCAGGTACCGACAGAGTACTGCATTCCATTTGGGCCGGTAGCAAATTGATTGTTGGAACCAAGTGCATCCGAAAATAATTCTCCTCCCACCTCGACATTACATTCTTTTGCAATTTCTTGAATCGCAGTCGGATTGACGCTACTTTCAATAAAGATAGCGGGAATATTATGGTCTTGAATAAGGTCAACCAGATTAGCTCGGTCAGCTAATCCCGCTTCCGCGGTGGTAGAAATTCCTTGTAGTGCAATCACCTGTAGTCCCATGGCCCGACCCAAATATTGAAATGCATCATGGCTCGTTATTAGAGTACGCTGGTCCTTGGGTATTTTCTTAATTTCATTTATCCCCCAATCCTCAATTTTTGAAATACTGTCTAAAATTTGATTTGCCCTGGATTCAAATTGTTTTTGTTCCGAGGGGTTACAGCGAATCAGTCTGCGAGTAAATTCGTTTACAATAAGGGACCAAATCTTTGGATCAAACCACACATGGGGGTCTGGGTGCTGCTGTTCGTTGTGTCCTGAGTTTGAGTAAATTATTTCCTTGTTTGGCAAATTGGCAGTGGCATTGAATGTTGAAATGGCGTTTTCTTCGCTATGGCTAAGTGCTTCTGCTAGTCTACCCTCGAGCTGCATTCCATGGAAAACCACAAGGTTGGCCTTGGAAAGTGCCAGTATGTCCCTCGAGCTGGGTTTGTATATGTGAGGGTCTACACCTGGACCCATGAGGGAAGTGACGGAAAAATGATCACCTGTTAATCGTTGGGCGAGGTCGTACAATTGGGTTGTAGTCACGACGAGCCGAATCTTTTTATTGCTCGAATTACTCGACTCTGAGCCTACGTTGTGTCTGTTTTCTCCACCGCATCCCCCCAGTAAAAACGAGCAGAAAAAAAGCATGAACCAAAGAAAGTATTTATGGCTATTAAAAGTATAGTTTTTGATTAGTCAAAGTGTAGCAATCATTTTCCTTGAGTCAATAGGAGATTACATCCAAGATAAATAACATGCCAAGTGCGACGGTTGAAAACTACCTCAAGTCGATCTTAAAATTATCGATGGAATGTGAGCGTGGAGAAGTTCCGATGGGAATGATTGCTACTTCCCTTGGCGTAACTCCAGGGACCGCAACATCGATGATGAAGAATCTTCAAAAAGAAAAATGGCTGTCTTATAAATCCCGGAAAGGGGTTCGACTTACTCCATCGGGCAAGAAGATTGGGATGATAATGATAAGGCGCCATCGATTATTGGAAACATTCTTAGTCGAAACTCTCGGATTAGATTGGAGTGAAATTCATGAGGAAGCGGAGGTACTCGAGCATGCCATTTCGGAGAAGGTGTTGGAGCGTTTGGACATATTTCTAGGCAAACCTCGCCATGACCCGCATGGGCACCCAATTCCAACTAAGAACGGGATAATTCGTAGATTACCGAAAAAAACCCTCTTAGATTCATTAGTGGGAACGAAAATGAAAATTGAGTCAATTCTTGATCAAAGTCCTGAATTTTTAACCTTTGCACAGGCGAAAGGCCTGATGCCCGGAAGAATGGTGACGCTTGTAAAAAACGAAAAAGTCGCCGATACCATTGAATTACAGGTTGAAAAAATGCCGAAGTTTTCGCTGGGATATAAAACGGCCCAAAAAATACTTGTCTCCGATTGAATCCAATTTCATATTCAATTCAATTCCTCCTTTTGGTATTTAATTATAGATTTACTAAAAAAGCGTTGCCCTCACTAAGTAAAAACTTCCTTATTAGTACTAATTAATCTATAAATTTAACAATTTTTTATATGCCAAGAACAGTAACATTGTTTACCGGTCAATGGGCCGACCTTACTTTACCAACGCTTGCTGAAAAAGCTTCAGAAATGGGCTACGATGGTTTGGAGTTAGCCTGTTGGGGGGACCACTTTGATGTAGATAAAGCGGCGATCTCCAAAAAATATTGTCAAGAGAGATGGGAAATTTTATCCGATAATAACCTGGATTGCTTTGCCATATCGAGCCATCTTGTGGGGCAGGCAATTTGCGACCCTATTGATGAACGTCATCAATCAATCCTTCCGCCAGATGTTTGGGGGGATGGGGATCCTGAAAAAGTTCGCAAGAGGGCAGCAAAGAAAATGGCAAAAACTGCCAAGGCCTGTCGTAACTTTATAAATGCAAAACCTGGACGTGGAAAAAAAGATGATTTTCCCGCGGTGGTGAATGGTTTCACGGGATCTAGTATTTGGCATTCAATCTATGCCTTCCCACCAACTGATCAGGCCTATTGGGATAAAGGATTTGAAGATTTCGCGAAGCGTTTTGGGCCGATTTTGGAAGAATTTGAAAAGCAAAATGTAAATTTTGCCCTGGAGGTTCATCCAACTGAAATTGCTTTTGATATTGCCAGTGCCCAGCGTGCTTTGGAGGCCGTTAAAAAGCACAAGCGATTTGGTTTTAACTACGACCCTTCGCATCTTGGATACCAGGGAGTTGACTATGTAAAGTTCATTCGAACTTTTTCGGATCGAATTTATCATGCCCACATGAAAGATGCTTGGTGGGGGCACGGGGATGGTACGGTTGGAGTATTTGGAGGTCACACCACATTTTGCGACCCACGCCGACAGTGGGATTTTCGCTCTGTTGGAAGAGGAGATGTCAATTTTGAGGAAATCATAGTTGCCTTAAATGACATTCAATATTCTGGGCCTCTTTCCATTGAGTGGGAGGATGGTCGGATGGATCGTTTTCATGGCGCTACAGAATCCTGCGAATTTGTAAAAAATCTGGACTTTAAATCTAATGAAATGGCATTTGATTCCGCATTTGATAAAAAAAATCAATGACAATTATCATTTAATTGGACCCAATAATTTATGAATAGAAAACTAAAAATGGGCATGGTTGGTGGCGGGCGTGGTGCATTCATAGGCGGCGTTCATCGACGAGCAGCAAATCTTGATGGAAAAATCGAATTGGTGGCGGGTGCTTTTTCATCCGACCCAAAAAAATCGAAGCAGTCGGGAAAAGATTTCTTTATCGATCCCTCCCGAACCTACGGATCGTACCAAGAAATGGCCGAAAAAGAAGCCTTGTTACCAGAGGGTGAACGAATTGATTTTGTAAGTGTAGTAGTGCAAAACTATCTTCATTTTGATGTGGCAAAAACTTTTCTAAAAGCGGGGTTTAATGTGATTTGCGATAAACCAGTCACTCTTGATCTCGCCCAGGCGAGAGAGCTCAGGAAAGTAATTATAAAATCAAAAAAAGTCTTTGCATTAACGCATAATTACACGGGCTATCCGATGGTTAAATTAGCCCGTGATATGGTAAAAAAAGGTAAGCTTGGAAAGATCATTAAGGTTGTCTGTGAATATCCTCAAGGATACGCAATCACTGCATTAACGGGGGAAAGCAAAGCAATTTCCAACTGGCGAGCCGATCCTAAAATTGCAGGAGTTTCCAACTGCATGGGAGATATTGGCACACATGCGGAAAATTTGGTTCATTATATTTCTGGTTTGGAGATCGATTCTTTATGTGCAGATTTATCGGTTAACATCCCCGGTCGAGTGTTGGATGATGATGGTAATTTACTGGTTCGTTTTAAAGGAGGCGCTCGTGGAATTCTTTATGCATCACAAATTTCAAACGGAGATGAAAATAACTTAAATATTCGAATCTACGGCACCAAGAAATCATTGGAATGGCACCAGGAACACCCGAACGAATTAATCGTTAAGGATGCACGTGCACCCCGGGAAATTTATCGTCGAGGGAATGATTACATAACTGGTGCCGCTGCAGAAAATACAAGAATTCCTTTCGGTCACCCGGAAGGATTTATTGAGGCGTTTGCCAATGTATATAATTCTGCGGCCGTTGCGATTAAAGACGAAATAGCGGGTAAATATCCGCGTAAATCAGGTTATGACTTTCCGGACATTCGCGATGGAATAATTGGAATGGCTTTTATCGAAACCGTTGTAAAAAGTGCCAACGCGAAGGAAAAATGGATTAAGTTTCCTTCGATTCCAAAGTGAGCACGACCCTTCTCATCAACTACAAACAAGAATTTAAATGACAATTAAAATTGGGATAATCGGAGCCGGCGGCATGCTGCAATATCATAGCGCAGGCTTTCGGAATGCAGGGGCAGAAATCGTTGCAATTTGTGATATGAATCAAGTCGCAGCGAAAAAGGCAGCTGAAACTTATGATGTACCTCATGTCTTTTCAGATTCTGCTCAAATGCTCGAACAATTAACTGACCTTGATGCGGTTAGTGTCATAACCCCCAATCGTACCCATCGACCATTAGCGTTACAGGTATTGCAGGCTGGAAAACATGTGTTCTGCGAAAAACCACCCGCTTTAAATGCGGCAGAAGTCTTGCAAATGAAAGAAGCGTCTGAGAGTGCCGGTAAGACTTTGATGTTCAATTTTAATAATCGGGCTCGTCCAGAATCATATGCTCTAAGAGAATATATAGAAGCTGGTGAAGTAGGTCAGATTAACTCTGCCCAGGCCAAATGGATAAGAAGGACTGGGATACCAGGTTTTGGGGGTTGGTTTACTAACAAGGAATTATCCGGAGGTGGACCTTTAATTGATTTATTACACATGGTGGACCTTGCCCTTTACTACATGGACTACCCGACTCCATCCTGTGTGTTGGCACAAACCTTCTCGGATTTCATTCAGGACAAGAATTTTAAAGGTCCTTGGGGTATTCCTGATGTTGCAGACGGAGTGACAGATGTGGAAAGTGCCTCCCATGGATTTATAAAATTCACAACTGGACAAATTCTTTCTTTCCAGGTCTCTTGGGCAGAAATGGTAAAACAAGAGGAGGTATCGGTAACCTTTCAAGGGAAGAAGGCAGGAGGTATGATTCGTCGTTTATTTGGCTCAGATGGTTTGGATGATACGGCAATTGATGATTGCGAGTTATATGTTCAGGAACATGGCCGGTCTGTTAATCGTTCGATTAAAACGGAGCTCAATGAAGATATGGGAAGAATTCGTTCGGCAGAAAATTTTGTGCGGACTATTGCGGGAGAAGAGAGTCCGTTGAACACTCCAGACCAGGCGTTGGCACTGATGAAAATTATTGATGCGACTTACCAATCCGCTCAATCGGGAAAACCGATTGACATTCAGTAAAATTTTCAAGCACGGTGGCGGAGTTTGAATCTTGCTTCTTGTTCCAATTTCCTTCAGAGTAAACCTTACATTATGGGCAAACAATACAACAAAATCTTAAAGCGTCGTCGAAGAGCAGCATACATTGCAAAGCGGAAATTAGCGGTTAAAGAATTAATTAGCAAATCCTCAAAAAGTACTAAGGC
>JABGUO010000429.1 GCA_018646565.1 Opitutia bacterium
ATAGTTAACAAGCGGACCAACCGTGGTGGCATTCACCAACAATGTGAGTAGTACAATACCAGAAATCAAAAAGAGGAATTGATCCCGAACCCGTGCGGAAATTCCGACCAAAGAAGCCTTTGCAATCGCTCCTTTTCCTTCCCCCAAAACTAAAACAACCTTCTCACCGCTGGCCAATCCCTCACGAATTTCAGCTGCCACTTGGGAGCTTTCTTTCCCCAATTCCTTGTAAGCTCGACTCTCATCCTGAACAATCCCAACTACCTTACCATCCTGAATACTCGCCACAGCATGCCCGATGGCATAGCCCTGATGTAAATTCAATTTATCACTGTTTAATCGAAATTCGGAAGCCTTTTCCTTATCGAGAACAAAAACGGAAGTGGTGGAATCCTTATATCCAGTACCTCCCTCTTCCACCTTAAATTCATAACGAAAATTTTCCGTATATACCACTAGGGCAAGGGCGAGACCAATGGCACCACGCAATGCTCCCCACCATACCACAATTGCATCTTTTCCGGGCAATCCATACCCAGTCTTTTTCATGAGGGGATAAAATGTCCCCATATTGATCGCCCGAACTAGATGAATTCCCACATAGACTAATCCCAAAATCAAGAAATCCATTCCGGTCGGATTGGCGTTTTGAGCAATTACAACCCCCACCACAATAAAGATGATTACATTGGCCACAAAAGCGACGAGTTCCCAAAATTCATGCATGAAGTGCTCCACCTCGGGACTGATACGGGTTCGTCCAATTCCCGCCATCACAATCCCCAATGCCACAAGGCCAAGAACTCCGGAAACATGGAAGAAATGTTCACAAATAAAGAACACCGCATAGGAAGTCACCAATACAACCGTGATCTCGATCATAGGATCATTAAAGACCTTTCTTACCCAAAGAATTGCGATCAATCCAAGAAAAACTCCGATCAATCCGCCCGCTGCTCCAATTTTACCAAATCCAATTGCCGCAGTTCCAATAAAATCCCCTGTCCCAGTAAAAACTTCTGCCCCGGTAACCACGCCAATTAACAAAACGAATGCAACAATTGCAGTACCATCATTCAATAATGACTCCCCTTCGATCAGTGTCCCCAGCTTTTTACTCGCACCCAAATCCTTCAGTAATGCAACCACCGCAACCGGGTCGGTGGCACTCACCACCGCCCCAAAAAGCATGGACGATAGCCAAATAAAAGCCCCAGCCTCACTATTCCATTCTGATAAAACTCCACCATCGCCTCCGAATATTTGTATCAATCCCCAAAATGCCACCCCGGACATCACGGTGGCGGTTACAATGCCCGGTCCCGCTAAGTAAAAGGCATTGAAAAATGACTTTTTAAAGGTATGTACATCTAAGGCAAAACCAGCTTCAAAAATCAAAATGGGAAGAAAGACATACAAAATTAAATGACCATCTAAATTGCCACCCCAAGTAATTGCACCGCTTAGGGTATCCACAAATTTACCCCACAGTCCCTCCACATGTGCCACATGCTCTCCTTCACTGTGGCCACCGTGTGGTCCATAGGCACGATTTAACGCACCCATTGCCAAACCGATGAGCAAAAGTAAAACGGTGAACGGAAGTGGGATACGTTGTAAGAAGTGACGGGTAGCAGCTCCAATTACCAATGCGACAATAAGAAAAAATAAACCATACAGGTATTCATGACTTCCTGAAGAGGCTAGTATTAATGGTGTAACAGTATTCATAATTTAGGAATTATAGGAAATCTTGGTTAATTTTTAAATCGAAGCAAAGTTCCGGGTAAAGGCCTGGACTCAGACGAAGTTGAATTTTCGGGCTTCAACAATAAAGAATCCGATCGCGTAGGGGTTCTTCCCAAAAGTTCCTCCAGGGGGTCCGATTTTGGAACTTGGTAAGAGGCACGATTTTTTGTGGCGGATTCATTTGCCAAATCAGCATCCTCCTCCTGTGCCGTGGTCACAATCTCGAAGGTATTTGCTTCTTTGGCATCTCCCACTTCCGCATTATAAGTCTTTCCAATCGATTCTTGTTGGGCTCTTACCACTGTGGTAAGGGAACGACTAAAAC
>JABGUO010000066.1 GCA_018646565.1 Opitutia bacterium
AACTGATTACAAAGAATAGAAATATACTCTCTTCCTTGCGGATAAAGGATCCGTTCGAAATATCTGTGCAAAATGACCTCGTTAATTACCAATCCAATAGTTTAGGGAAAACCGGTGCCATATCATTTTTCAGTAAGGATTCTATACCAGAAGTCATTTTAAATTTTCAAAATCTAAGTTTTATTGGAATAGAGTCTGTTTTTTCTGGGGAAATTATATTTGAAAATGGCTTTCCGGTCTGGACGGTTAAAAATTTTAAAACGGAAGTTATTGGAAATACTAATCCAATAACGGGGGGGCAGAGTTTCAAAATACAATGTGATTTGAAGTTTTTCCCGCACCGTGGTAAACAGGGGATTTATGAATTAAATAATGTTATTTTATTGGATAGAAAAGAAGATCGATTCGAGGGAGATTTATCTATTTCCCTTAATCAAAAGGGCGAGGTTACTCGTTTAACAAGCAAAAATTTTGTATTTAGTTCTCCCTTATTAAATAGATTTTTATTCCCCCAATTTCCAAGCTTAAATAATTTAATCATTAAAGCTAATCATCTTGATTGGCGGACTGATAAAACGAACCAACTTGAGCTGGATGGACAAATGATTTTATCTGCGCTTGTTCCTTCTTCAGGACCTGCTTTTGAGATTCCAATCAAATGGACTGTAGTAAATGAAAATGATCAATTTTCCCATTGGATTAAGTTATCTTATCAAAAGAATCTTCGTTCAGATTTAGAAATAAGTTTAGTACCAGAAAAGAATTCGTTCACAATTAATAGCAAGCTAATTAGTAGAGTGGACTTGGTTGATTTATTTCGAAAATGCATTCGTCCAACGATTCAAAATGAACCAATTATTGCCGGGTGGTTGGCAGAAAATAGAAATTTTATTCTGCAATTATCTTTCGAAACTGTTTTACTAACCCCGACTATTGAACTGAACGATTTCAAGGCAGAGATTAATCTTGAAAATCAAAAAATCACCTTTCAATCCAAAATTCAAGATTCTCTCATTCAAGGTGAATTACAATTCAAATTAGTGGATTCCAATACATCGGATCTATCGACATTTAATCTTCAGTTAAGTGGGGAAGATACTAATGCGTCTATTTTAAATTCATTCACGAATCAAATAATGAGTATGGATGGATTAGCTAATTGGAAACTCAATGCGAAGGGGGAAATGAACGGTACCTTTGAACTCCAAAGTAGTATTGAGATTGGTAATTTGATGGTCATGCCATTGGATGGAGGGATAGACATCAATGCAGATCTGCTCAAAGAGGGAATGGAAAAGAGCTTGGGGAGTTCATTTTCCTGGTCTGCTCCTCAAACGAGAATGATTGAAGCCCTGGGCAGTCTTATCGACGAAATTTCCTTTGAGCATGGCTCCATTAAAATAAACAGAAAAGGTTCAGGGGAATGGCTTTTTTCACTCTCTGATTTAACTGGTCAAGATATTAGCCTAATGGGGAGTGGATCCTTGTCGCCAAACGGTAATTTCAAGATGAATGTTTTCCCCGGCTTTAAAAATGAATGGGCCGATTTCCTTCAAGTAGTGAACATTCTCGCTGCCGGGAAAGCCCGGAAGGGATACCGCTCATTAAAACGGGAACCACTCGTTATTGAAGGAGTTCCTGGACGAATAAAGTTAACTAATTGGTGGGATCTGCTCGGGCAAGGAATGGGATTGGAACCAGCAGAATAGAGTACAATTAGGTTCTTAGTAAGTTTAGACGAGCAGGGGAGAGAAACGATTCGAGCAGATGCTCGCCATGTGCAAACTCTAACTGGTCTTGTTTTGAATGTAAGATCTTTTCGTAAATATGCTTTAGTTTTGTGGTATAACTTTTCGGAGCAAAGTTTTCGTTAATTGATTCTTTATTTTTCAGAATGATCTCTGAATCGATTCTTTCCAGTTTAACTTGCGATCGAATTTCATCCCGTGCCTCTGTGGATTTTGAAATAGATAAAATAATTTCCTCCTGTAATACCTCGTCTAATCGGCCAAAGTCGATCTGATCATTCTGAACCATTGATTGATACGCAATATCCGTCGCATTGCTAGGCATCTCCTGCTGGTATTCGAGAAAGAATTTTTCAAGTGTCGTTTGAATTTTCGATGACAGTGATCCCTTGTTTTGCAAGTGTTCAAGGTTGATATTAATTCGTTGGTATAAGTGATTTAAATTAATACCAAGACTGGAGAAATCCAGAGTTATTTCTGGAATATTTCGACCCCAAAGAAATTTTCCGGACATCCATGGTTCCAGGAACCCTAAACCGAAACCCTCTGCAATACTGGTGGACAATATACCATCAGCATGATCGACCATTTCTGGAAATGAAACAGATGTTTTTTCCCCTAAAGCAAAAGTAACAGGAAGATTAATTTCAGTACTAAATTGTTCCCATCTTTTAAAGATTGGCTGAAATTCGGGATTGGTAGGACCTAGACTATTTGCAAAGTGTTTTTCAGGATAAGAAGCGGCGATCAATGCTAATTCACCGAGGTTTTTTCTTCGAACTGCACGAACGGGATAGAGAAATAGATTATCAGGCAACTCAGGGTGGGGGAGAGTATTTACTTCCTGTGCGGAGGAGGGAATTGAAATGGCATTGGCTAATAGGTGGACTGGACTCGCCTTGTTAGAAAAAACCTTTTGTAAAAAAGTGTGATCCCGATGGTTAAGGGTTGCGTAATGAACTGTTGAGGAACAGGGATAAGCCGAAGAGTATACTTCTTTGAGTGTACTGAAATTCGAGGGTCTTCCGTCCTCTGCAAAATCATGGGGATGGAGCAGCATTGGATTTGCATCTTCTGCGAGCAGAGCAACTGCTTTCGTTAAGGAGGCGTTTTTACCCAGACTATGGTTGTGAACATGCCAAATGTCGGGTTTTCCTCCAAGCCCGACTTTTGCTGCCTTCTCCAATCGTTCTTTTAGCACAGAAGGGGAGATTGAATTAGTAGATGAAGAATAATCAAGCCCCTCGACAATCTGGACATTTTTGATTTTATCGCCCGGATATTTTCGACCTGTTAAGACTACAAATTGGGGTGATTCAAGTTCCTGGCTAAATGACTCGAGTGTGTTTTCGATTACCCGGGTAACCCCTCCGGGTTCCAAGTGATAATGGACGATTGCAACCCTCACTTCAGTACGGGTTTCTTGTGCGAAAAATCAAGAATTACCAGTACGCTTACGGTATCCATCAATTTCAATCATGGGAGGTCTTTCCTCTTCCACGACCTCCTGGACGAGTTGGTTATAAGAACCATCTTCCACCTCGAACCGTCGGTAGAAGGTTTCCACATCAGGAACCCGATCAATTTTCCCCTGGCTGTGTAATCGATTGATAAAAGTTTGGAGAATACCAAAACTCATTTTACCCAGAGCATTTGTGGTTTGATTTCTGTGCACTCTTCGATCGAGGTCAGTTTGTGCAAAGGCATTTAAACCAAACTTTTCGTATAAATCAAGAAGGTGCGAGGTTTCCACGCCATATCCAATTGGAAAGGGAATCATCTCCAGTACTTCTCTTCTTGCCGCGTACTCTCCAGACAATGGTTGTATAATATTAGTCAGTTCGGGATAGAATAAAGAAAACAACGGACGAATCAAAATTTCGGTTACCCGTCCGCCTCCACTGGAGCGTAGACCACTTGAGTAATTGAGTGGTCTATCGTAGAAGGCTTTTACGTATTGTACTTCCGCTTGCTTAATTAATGGTGCAACGAGTCCGTAGACAAATCGCGGATGAATATTAGAGATATCCGCATCCACATAACAGATAATATCTCCTTTGAGTTGATGAATTGCTTTCCAAAGGTTCTCTCCTTTTCCTCGCTTATCACCGACTTCAGGAAGGATTTCTGAGGCTAAGTAAGTATCTGCGCCGTAGCTTTCAGCCACCTCGAGGGTTTTATCATTTGAGCCCGAATCAATAACAGCAAACTCATCAATTAATGGATATCTTTCCATTAGTTCAGAACGAAGAATTAAAACTTCTTTCCCAATAGTCTTTTCTTCATTTAGAGTGGGTATGCATAAGGATATTTTTAGATCTTTTTTTTCTTTCTCCTTCACTAAATCCAAAATATCCCAAAATTCTCCGTGGTGAAAAGTATTGTGCTCGAGCCATTTTTGATTATCGCCTGTCATGATTCGCAAATTCCTTTATCGATTGCCTGAAGAAGCGTAACAAGCTGTGCAATTCCGGCTTGTAAGGGGGCAAGTTGAATCGTTTCATTTTCCTCACCAATATTTTCTGCATGGGTTAAGCCCAAAGTAACACCGGCATACCCCGCCTCGATTAGTACATTTAAGTCTCCTGTACTCGGGATTACTTGAGGGGTGATTCCAATTTCATCCATTATTGATCGGGTTGCTTTTACGAGCGGATGAGTAAATGGAATGCCACAATTCGGCCGGGTCGCGACCACTTCAAGTTTTACAGTGGTCCCATTTTCAAGAGAGCATTGTTCGCAAAGGTCATTTACTTTTTGCTGAAGTTCCGCAATCACTTCATCCGCTTCGCTGGTAATTTCAAAACGTAAACATCCACTGTGGGGTGTTTTATTATAAGTCGTCCCACAGGTTAACCCACCAAGGACCATTTTAGTTTTGGGTTCCTTGGGGAGTGGTATTTCCAACAATTGATTAATAATACGAGTTAGGTGTCCCACTGCTCCGGAGGAACCAAAACGATTCCAGTCATAATTACTGGGCACTTCTAGGCGAATCTCTCCCCTTAAAGTACCCAGTCCTGCATAACTTAATCTACCCTGACTCGCTCCCTCCACGCAGATTCCGGCACTAATTGGCCGTTGCTTAGTGTCTAAAAAATATCTTGCTCCTTCTAAGTTTCCACGACCCAAGCTTTTCGTGTTCGCTAGCAGAATTAGGTCATCCTTTAAGGTAATTCCAAGGATTTTTAGTAGCTTGGGTAATGCCACAACAGTGGCCAAGCCAATTGCATTATCGGCAATTCCGGGACCTGTAATTGAATCCGGACCCACATTTAAAACATGCTGAGTGGTCGCATTAAAAACGGAATCTGCATGTGCCATTACTAAGATAGAGGATCGTCCCTCACTGCCGGGCAATACCGCCGATGCATTTCCCTGTTCATCTATTTCCGGATCCTCCATTCCATTTTCCCTAAATCGGTCAACCGTCAATCGGATTCGATCTTCTTCGTTAAAAGTGGGGGAAGGAACTTCGCCCAGTAAAACCGCATCGGTGAGAACAAGTTTCCGTGCTTCCTGTAGTTTTTCGATTTGAGTGGGTAAATCTTGGAGCAAATTCCCAAGGTCAAAATCTTTTGAAGTAGTTTCTAGCATCATTTGATACATTCGCCATAATGTATTATTAAATATCTTGCCATTACAAAGTGATTTTTTCTTTTTATTGGTTGAAAAAATCTTCGAGTTACTTCAAATAATGAGTGATCGTTCCTGGCAATTAATAGCAAATGACGATCCTCGTTTTATGTCAAAAAATATAGGTTTTATTTCAACTCGTTTTGCAGGGCAGGACGGGGTATCTCTTGAAAGTGCAAAGTGGGCAGAAGTACTTTGGGAGGACGAACATGTCAGCTACTGGTACAGTGGTCAAAGTGACCGGGATCCAGACATCAGTTTCGTGGTGCCTGAAGCATATTTTGGTTTTTCTGAAAATAAATGGATTAACGAAAGAATTTGGGGTTCCGGACAAAGAGATCGATTTGTTTCTTCAAGGATTCGCGATCTTGCAGATTATATCAAAAGTACAATTTATCGATTTGTGGAGAGATTTGATATTGATATCGTAATTCCTCAAAATTGCCTGGCAATTCCAATGCACCTTCCACTCGGAATCGCGCTAACCGAATTTCTATCGGAAACACAGATGCCTGCGATTGCCCATCACCATGATTTTTTCTGGGAGCGTACTCGCTTTTCTGTTAACTCGGTTCCCGAATACTTGGACATGAGTTTCCCCCCCAAGTTTTCCAATATGAGAAATGTGGTGATCAACCAGGAGGCACAGGAACAGCTTGCTTTGCGGAAAGGTTTATCATCATTGGTAATTCCCAATGTATTCGATTTTGATAATCCTCCCGACCATATAGACGAGTATGCCTCGGATGTTCGAGAAGAACTAGGGTTGGCAGAGGATGATTTTTTTATTCTTCAACCCACTCGCGTGGTACCGAGAAAAGGAATTGAACAGGCGATCAAATTAGTCAGTTTGCTGAAAGACCCGCGTTGTAAACTAGTAATTTCCCATGAAGCTGGCGATGAGGGATATGAATACCTGGGAATGCTCGAACAACTCGCAAATGAAGAAGGTGTCGATATGCGAGTGGTTGCAGACCGAGTGGGAGAAGTGAGGCAACGTGATTCGGAAGGTAAGAAAATATATACCCTATGGGATCTTTATCTTCATGCAGATTTTGTTACTTACCCCAGTACCTATGAAGGGTTCGGAAATGCACTCTTAGAAGCCATTTACTTCCGAAAGCCAGTATTGATTAATCGATACTCTATTTTTGTTCGCGATATTGAACCCAAGGGCTTTCGTCTGTTAACAATGGATGGATTTGTTACTCCAAGCTTGGCAAAACGCGTGAAGCAAATTCTGTTTGATGCAGAGCTTCGAAAAGAGATTGTCAATTTCAACTATGAAGTCGCCCGTCACTTTTATTCTTATTCTGTTGTGCGGAGTAATTTACGTGCATTTATTGCCAGCTTAACCGGTTATTAATTTATGAAGAGTTCAGCGATCACATCCTCTGTAAAACACGTATCAAGTGCTAAGTTAAAAACGATCAGAAAGCGCTTGGCGAATCTGTATGGAGTAGAGGAAGCGGATACTCTATTGGATCGATTTTTTCATATGATCGGGCGTTACGGAGTAGGGGTGAACCGAACCAACTTGTCGTCCAAGGTCATTTCCCAAAAGGATGCGGTGTTAATTACTTATGCGGATATGGTTTCGGATGGAAAGGCACATCCATTCTCCACCTTAAAAGAATTTTGTACTGCCCGGCTTAAGGGTGCATTTTCCGCGATTCACATTTTACCATTCTATCCATGGACTTCGGATGATGGATTTTCAGTAGTTGATTACCGCGAGGTGGATAAGAGGTATGGAAATTGGGATGATGTTTCCCGTTTATCGGAAGAATTTGAACTGATGTTCGATTTGGTCCTTAATCACTGTTCTTCGAAAAGTCCTTGGTTCCGCGAATATGTTTCCGGTATTGAACCAGGAAGTAATTACATTCTTGAAGGAGATGAAGAAGCTGATCTTTCCTCGGTTGTCAGACCCCGAGCCTCTCCACTACTTACTCCTTACCAAACCCGCAAGGGAGAAAGACATGTTTGGACCACATTCAGCGCTGACCAAGTTGACCTGGATTGGACAAGCCCGGATCTCCTCTTCGAATTTCTTGATATCATTATGTTTTATGCGTCCCTTGGGTGCAGAATATTAAGACTGGATGCAGTGGCATTTCTTTGGAAGGAGATTGGTACCAATTGCCTCCACCTTCCCAAGACACATGAAGTAATCAAATTGATTAGGAATTTCATTGAGGTAGTTGCCCCCGAAGTGCTGATTCTAACTGAGACAAATGTACCGCATCAGGAAAATATTTCATATTTCGGAAAGGGAGATGAGGCTCATGCAGTCTATCAATTCTCTCTCCCCCCCCTTTTACTTCATGGATTACTACAGGGTACAGCCAAGCATGTGACTAATTGGGCAGCTCATTTAGCTCCCCCGCCCAAGGGATGCCATTTTCTTAATTTTACTGCCAGTCATGATGGCATTGGCGTTCGACCATTGGAGGGAATTTTAGACACGGACGAGATTCTCTCACTCGCGGATGAAGTGAGGGGAAATGGGGGGCATGTATCAATGCGTAAACTCGAGGATGGATCCGAATTTCCCTACGAGTTAAATGCGACTTACTATGGTGCACTTTCTCACAAAAAAGACCCAGAACTTGGCAAGAAAAGGTTTCTTTGCTCCCAGGCAATTGCATTAGCGATGAAAGGAATTCCCGCAGTTTATTTCCACTCACTCTGTGCGACACCCAATTATACAGAGGGCGTCAAGGAAACCGGGCACAATCGCACTATTAACCGGAAGAAATGGAAAAGTGAAGAATTGGAAACCCTTTTAGAGGATGAAGAAAGTAACTCGGGAGAAATTTTTGAATGGTACACTCGAGTTTTGCGCAGACGGGCGTCGTGCCCAGCCTTTCATCCGGATGCATCTCAAAAAGTGATCGAATTGGGGGATGATATTTTTGCTTTTGAGAGAAGGTCATTGGACGGAAGTCAGGTAATTATCTGTCTTTTTAATTTCCTTCCCCATGAAGTGAAGAGTAATCAAAAACAAACATTGGCATCCTATTTATCGAATGGTTCTGTTAAAGATTTGATTAGTGGCGGAGAATTTTCTTTTGATAATGAGTCGTTTGCCCTACGACCCTATCAAGCCCTCTGGCTCTGTCAGAATTGAATATTCTTCTAATCGCGGAGAAGGTTTCTTCTCTGGAATTGCCGGTTAATGGAGAAGCCGGAACTCATATTCTTCAGGTGTTTAATGCGAAATTGGGGGATACGATTGATATTGGGGTATGTAATGGCCCGCGAGGGAAAGCCATAATCGTTAGATTAAATAAGAATAGTTTAAAGTTGTCGATCAAGTGGAATCAAGATCATACCAATGATCTTTATCCTGTTGGCTTATTGGTGGGGCTTTCTCGCCCACAAACCTGCAGAAAGATCTTGGAACAAGCTAGTACACTTGGAGTTTCCAGTATTGATTTCTTTATTTCGGACAAATCCGAACCGTCCTATCGGGACAGTAAACTGTGGAAGACAAAGGAATGGGAAGAAAAGATACAAAAGGGGGTCGAGCAGGCTTTTTGTACTTATATCCCTCGATGTACAATTTGGTCCAACTTGGCTGAATGTATCGAGTCCCAGTCCGAGGATTCTTATCGAATTGCCCTTGATAATTACAAAAGTACAGGAGTTCTTACGCCTTCCCGTGGTAAGAAAGAAAATACCCATTACCTTGTGGCAGTGGGTGCGGAACGTGGATGGTCGGACGCGGAAAGAAAACAGTTAAGAGCATCTGAGTTCTTACTTCTTTCTTTAGGAGATCGAGTCCTACGCCAAGAAACTGCGGTGGTTGTGGCAATTGGCCAATTGGTAAGTCAATTTTGGAAAAGTTAATTTTCTACTTGAAATAACCGGAATAAAGGAGAGCCTTTTTTACTCTTTCCAATCGTTTTAACGAGATTCCAACCTTCAAAATCTGATTCTTCTTCAGGCGGAGCTTCATGAATCAGGAACCCCGCTTTTTTAATAATTTGATTTCTTTTAATTAATTCAAAAATCTGCGATCCCACTTTGGGGAATAAAGAATAAGGCGGATCAAGAAAAATAAGGTCGAAGTTGGATTGTTCGCTTTTGAGGTATTCGATCACATCTCGTCGTTCAATCATTACTACGCTTTGCTCCACCTTTGCACTTTTACAAACATTTGAAATGTTTTTTTGCAGACTACTTACCGCTTTTCTATGCTGTTCTACCAAAACTCCACCACTAGCTCCCCGACTGAGCGCCTCCAGACCATAAGATCCAGTTCCCGCAAACAAATCGAGAAAATGGGTTTCCATGACACTCGCACCAAGCGATGAAAATAATCTTTCCCGGTTTGCATCCGTGGCCGGTCTAATTTCTATCCCTTTGGCTACCTGTAGAGGAATTCCTCGGGCTAATCCTCCACATATTCTCATGGAGCGATTGGGTTGAAATGGTGAAAATTGCTAATTTGCATTATTGAACAGAGGACTGAGGGTGATTGCCAAATGGAAGACTTTGTATTTAAAGAATAAAGATGCCTCGTACAATGAGAACTTTTTTCGAACCCGACTTTATGGAGTCGGAAGATGTTATTTTATTGGATGAGGTCGAAAGTCACCACTTAAGCAAGGTACTACGCTTGCAAACAGGGGATTCCATCGAGGCACTTGACGGGCAAGGGAATCAATACTTAACCGAGATTAATCGGATGGACCGAAAGTGTGTCGAATTACGAGTTGTGGACAAAAAGTTTTCCGCCCCGCTACAGCCTGCGTTTCGTCTCGCCGTTGCATTACCCAAGGGAAATAGGTGGGAGGATTTGATTCGCCCGCTCACGGAGTTGGGAGTCGCTCAATTGACCCCTTTAATCACCGATCATTCCGAATCCAAAAACGCGACAAAGAAGCAGGATGTAAAAATTCAAAAATGGAAAAAAATAGCAATCGATGCCTGTAAACAATCCGGCAACCCATGGCTTCCACATTTTGACCTTCCACAAACCTTTTCTTTTTTCCTTACCACGATTCAAGAGGATGATAAAATCTTGATAGGAAGTTTATCCTCAAAATCTGCTCCCATTAAGAACTTGAAAAGCGGCACATCCACCCGAGTCTCGATTTTAATTGGACCCGAGGGAGGGTGGAGCGAAAAAGAAGAATTACTGGGTGAAGAAAATGGGTTCACTCCATTCAGTCTAGGTTCGAACACACTTCGCTTAGAGACTGCGGCAATATGTGGATTGGCAGTTGCACGAGAAAGCTTCATTCTTTAATAATACTGTTCTATGTCCGAAGAATTTTCTGGAGAACAAAAGTTACGAATCGTACTGGAATCGATTATTAGAAATGTTCCGAAGGGGGAACAGAGTAAGAAGTATGGTGTGTCCGAAGAACAGTTTCAATCCTGGCACGATCATTTGATCCAAAATGGGGGAAAAATTTTTGATCAATCCCAGCAGTACAATTCGAAGTCCCGCCATGGAAAAAAGAAGATGGGGCCGTTGGCAAAACTTTTTCTTAGTTTCAGCCTATTTACCAATCTGGGCTTACTCATTTTTGGAATTATTTATTCATTAAACAATGAAAATAGAAAAGAAGAATTAGTTGAGGATGAAATCAATTCAATCGATTCGCCAGTCAATTTAGTTGACCGTTTTCCCGATGCAGTTGCTCCCCCCCCTGAGGGA
>JABGUO010000430.1 GCA_018646565.1 Opitutia bacterium
ATTTATGATCGATGTCTGAAACTTTTGGAAATAATGGGAACTAATATTCAGCTTTTTGGATTAGCTGGATCTGGACAACGTGTTAAAATGAGCAATCAAATACTGATTGCATCCACTATGATTGGCACTGTGGAAGCTTTATTATATGCGGAAAAAGCGAATCTCGACCTAAATAAAGTAATTGGATTGATTGGTCAGGGTGCGGCGGGCTGTTGGTCATTAAATCAATTGGGACCGCGAATGGTTCAGGAAGATTGGGAACCAGGATTTTTTGTTAAACACTTTGTTAAAGACATGGGGATTGCACTAGAGGATGCCGGTCGAATGAATCTTAAATTAAAAGGGTTGGAATTAGCCATGTCTTTTTATGATCGGGTCAAGGATGCGGGTTATTCGGAAAATGGCACTCAGGTCTTACTGAAAGTATTGCGAGGATTAAACCAACAATAATTTTCAATCGTTAAAAGATTGTTTCCAAATCCTGTGGAATCAGTAGTGTATGGTTTAAATTTAATATTATGGTTATTCTTGTAACTGGTGGAGCAGGTTTTTTAGGCAGTCATTTATGTGAGCGTTTGCTCGGGCAGGGCCATGAGGTTTTATGCCTGGACAACTTTTTCACAGGTCGGAGAAAGAATGTTTCTCATTTGATGGCAAATTCGAATTTTGAACTGATTCGCCACGATGTTGTCGACCCATTTAAATTCGAAGTCGATCGGATATACAATTTGGCCTGTCCCGCTTCTCCAGTTCACTATCAATATAATCCGATCAAAACAGTAAAAACTTCCGTGATGGGAGCAATTAACTGTTTGGGTTTAGCAAAGCGAGTAGGAGCCCGAATTTTACAGGCATCCACATCTGAAGTGTATGGAGATCCGGAAGTCCATCCCCAACCTGAGAGCTATCGGGGCAATGTAAACCCAATTGGGTTAAGAGCATGTTATGACGAGGGAAAACGCTGTGCTGAAACTTTATTTTTTGATTACCATCGCGAGAATAAAGTCGATGTCCGGGTTGTTCGTATATTTAACACATACGGTCCGCGAATGTTAGCAGATGATGGCCGGGTGGTATCGAATTTTATTGTGCAAGCCCTTAAGGGGGAAGACCTGACCCTTTACGGAAATGGTTCACAGACCCGTTCGTTTTGCTACATGGATGATTTACTCGAAGCAATGATTCGTACAATGGAGCAGGATCAAACTGTTGGTCCCATCAATATTGGTAATCCGAATGAGTTTACAATCAGGCAACTTGCCGAAACAGTCTTACAAAAAGTCCAATCCAATTCATCGATTATCGAAATGCCTCTGCCCGCAGATGACCCCACTCAGCGAAAACCAGATATTTCCCTCGCCCAGAAAGTTTTGGATTGGGAACCAAAAATACAACTTGAAGAAGGACTTGATAATACAATCCCTTACTTCAAAGAACTTCTTGGCATTTAAATTTTAAACTATGAATCCTCTTTCTCCTTTTAAATCGATTCTGCAAAGCCTAAAGGGCAGGAATCATCGAAAATATATTAAGAAATGTGCACCTGCTGTTCGCGAAATTAATCGAATTGAAAAGGAGTATCAAAGCTTAAGTGATGAACAACTCCAGGCAAAGACGCCGGAGTTAATGGAGAGATTTCAGAAGGGTGAAACTTTGGACGCTTTGTTGCCTGAGGCATTTGCAGTTGTTAAGAACGGTGCCCGTCGACTTTGTGGGAAAAACATTGATGTCTGTGGTCACCCACTTCTATGGGAGATGATTCATTATGATGTTCAGTTAATCGGAGGAATGGCATTGCATGATCGGCATATTGCGGAAATGGCCACCGGGGAAGGAAAGACCCTGGTTTCGACTTGTCCCCTTTACCTCAATGCAATCTCAGGAAAAAATTGTCAACTTGTCACCGTGAATGATTACTTGGCCCGTCGGGATTCTCATTGGATGGGTGCTTTATTTGAATTTCTTGGTTTAACGGTGGGATGTATTCAGAATAATATGCCTTCCGCTGAAAGACGTTTGATGTATGAGAAAAATTTAACTTACGGTACAGCATCGGAATTTGGATTTGATTACTTGCGCGATAATGGAATGGCAACCTGTAAGGATGATCAGGTACAAAAGGACTATTTCTTCTGTATTATTGATGAAGCCGATTCTATTTTGATAGATGAAGCTCGGACTCCATTAATTATTTCTGGACCGATGAGAGAGGATCACCCATTGCCCTTTGGTGAAATGAAGCCCTTGGTAATGAAACTCTTTGATACTCAACTTAAGCAATGTAATCGACTTGCAGAGGAGGCTAAAAAACTGTTTGGCAAAGAGGACCTTTCCGATGAGGAAGCCGATGAGGCGACCGCTAAGATTTACCAGGTTAAAAAAGGAATGCCCACTCATCGCCAATTTATGAGGATGATGGAAAATGCTCAAATTCGAAAGAAATTTGAAAAATTCGATTTGGAGATGAATTCTGATTACAACAAGCAAAGGGCTCATCAATTAAAAGAAGACTTGCATTATGTGATCGATGAAAAAAATCAACAAGCTGATTTGACCGAGATTGGAAGGTCTTTAATTAGCCCAAAAGATCCTAACGGCTTTGTTATTCCAGATTTAGCAACAATTTATGTGGAGATCGATCGTAATTCTGAATCCGATGACGATACCAAGCGGGAAAAAAAGGAAGAAGCAGAAAAAGACTTTCAAGTAAGAAGCGAAAGGATTCATACTGTATCCCAACTCTTACGGGCATTTGGCTTATACGAAAAAGATAAGCAATATGTTGTTCAAGGCGGAAAGGTAATGATTGTGGATGAGAATACAGGTCGCCTCATGCCCGGTCGTCGATGGAGTAATGGACTTCACCAGGCGGTTGAAGCCAAGGAGGGGGTAGTCATTGAAAAAGAAACTAAAACCTATGCCACGATTACTATCCAAAACTACTTTCGGATGTATGAAAAACTAGCCGGCATGACTGGAACCGCTGAAACTGAAGCAGGAGAATTTCATGATATTTACCGCCTCGGTGTAATGGTTATTCCCACACACCGAGATTGTGTTCGAAAAGATTTAAATGATTTGATGTTTAAAGGTCGTCGCCAGAAATTTAATCAGGTTCTCGAAGACCTGACTGAGGCACACAAAAATGAACAACCCGTCTTAATCGGTACGGCTTCGGTTGAATCTTCCGAAGTATTTAGTCGTATGCTCAAACGTGCCAATATCAGGCATACCGTACTCAATGCAAAATTTCATGAGAGGGAAGCGGAAATTGTTTCACAGGCGGGTCAGCGGGGTGCAGTTACCATTGCTACCAACATGGCTGGACGGGGAACGGATATTAAATTGGGGGAAGGGGTAAAAGAACTCGGAGGTCTTTTGGTTTTGGGTACTGAAAGACACGAATCCCGACGAACAGACAGGCAGTTAAGAGGCCGATGTGCTCGTCAGGGAGATCCCGGTGCTTCTCGCTTTTATGTCTCTCTGGAAGATGACCTAATGCGCTTGTTTGCCAATCAAGGAGCTCTTTCCAAGATGTTGGAGAAATCTTTTGGGGATGACGAGGTCTTGGAGCATGGTACCTTAGATTGGTCGATTCAAAATGCACAAAAGAAAGTGGAGCAACAAAATTACTCGATTCGCAAGAGACTTCTTCAATATGATGATGTCTTAAACAGGCAGCGGGAAATTGTTTATTCCATCCGTAATGACGTGCTGTTGGAAGAGGACCCTGGTAAGATTTTGATCGAGTTAGTGGAGGAAGAAGTAGAGGGAAGAGTTGGTGGGATTCCTCTTACTGAATTTAAAGCAATCCGAGTTGAGGACATGCCCGAAATGGAGTCATTATTGGCCTCTTGGGTGAATGTTACTTTTCCTTTATCAGTTCCTTTGGAAGATTTAATTGGGAAGAGTGAGGATGAGGTCAAAGCACTGTTACTCGAAAAAATTACTGGTGCCTATGATGGTAAAAGAAAACTGGAGGATCCCGATCAATTACAAAGCTTAGAACGGTATGTAGTGGTCAACGCAGTGGATGTACATTGGCAGGACCACCTGACAGAAATGGATGAATTGCGTCGAAGCGTGGGCTTGCGTGGTTATGGTCAAAAAGATCCCTTAAGCGAGTATAAAAATGAGGCATTTCGTGCCTTCGAAGAGATGATGGTCGCAATGAGGTCAGATGTATGTTCCGGGATGTTTCGTTCCTCGACCAATTTGGCAGCGTTTGAAAATATGCTTTCCAATCTAAGTAATGTGGCAAAAGTTTCCGGTCCGGATACATCTTCGAGCGGTGGATTTGATCGATTTTCGGGACCGAGACAAGGCAATCCTAATTCAGGACCAACCGAAGCTCCAGAGATTCCTAAAATTGCGGTTCCTGTAGTGCGTGAAACTCCCAAAGTGGGGAGAAATGATCTTTGTCCTTGCGGGAGTGGGAAAAAATACAAGAAGTGTTGCGGAGTAGGAGTTTCTTCCTAACGGAATATTGCCAGCTTTTTGTGTGGCGAAGGGGAAGCGTCTCCACTGAATCCCCCCATTTTAGTTAGCCCTCCACGTTCTGGGGTGGTTCTTTTATTACTTGGGCTCTGCCGCGAGTTGTTGCCAGTTTATTGCACTGATCTGTTCGGGGCGTAAGTGCCGGTCGAGTTTATTAGCCAGTAGCCAACGATCGATCTTTTCCTTCACATCTGTGCTTTCCTTTTTGATCAGAGATCCGATCTGTTTTCTCCTTTGTGTAAATATTTTACGGATGAGTGCACGATCTTCCTGGTCGAACAGAAAGGGCACTTCTAATCTATCCAGTTGGACGAGCACTGAATCAATTCCAGGTATGGGAAAAAAGCACTGTCTTGAGACTGGATGAGTTTGAATATGGGTAAAGGCAGCCTTGAGAAAAATGGAGAGAGCATTGTACTCTTTTGTACCATGGGTAGAATTCATTCGACTCACTGCTTCTTTTTGAAGCATTACCACCATTCGAAATGGAATTCTTTTGGTGTGCAATAAAGACTCCATCCAAGGAGAAGAAATGGCATAGGGCAAATTAGCAACAACTGCGAATTCCTTTATATCACTTGGCAGGTTGGCAAGTGGATACTTGACCGCATCCCCTTGGATGAGATCTAATTGTTGATCTGCAATAAAACGACCTAAAGTTTTTTCCAGATTTTTAACTAGTTCGCGATCAATCTCGACGGCAAATACAGGATGATTGTTGGCCAAAAGTTGTTTAGTTAATGTTCCCAAGCCCGGACCAATTTCAACTACTGGCATACCTTTAGGTAAATCCGCCATCGCGAGAGATTTACGGACAATATTTCCATCCACTAAGAAATTTTGACCAAGTTTTTTTTTGGGCCTGTGATCTAGCTCATCTAAAATTTTTGAAGTTTCTGTGGGCGAAAGTGGCATAATTTCAAGGGCGGGAATTAAAAGATTAATCTCGTTGTTTCATCTGATGGATTAGCCCCTCGACATCATCAGATCTCATCAGTGCTTCACCACATAATACTGCGTCCGCTCCGCACTCTCGAACTTGCCACGCATCTTCGGGTTCAAAGATTCCACTTTCACTTACTTTAATAATTCCATCTGGAATTTGTGGGATTAATTTCTCAGATATTTCTAGATCAGTTACAAAACGGGTAAGGTCTCGATTATTTACCCCTAGGATTTTGGGGTCATGTCTGAGTGATTTGGTAAGTTCTTCTTCTTCGTGTATTTCATAAAGGCAATCCAATCCACTTATATCCGCTGCTTCACGCAGTACTTTTAATTCATCGTCTGATAATGCACGAACAATTAATAGAATGGCACTCGCTCCTGCCTCAAGTGCTTCGAGTACTTGGATCGGATGAACCATGAAATCTTTTCGCAAGGTGGGAATTCCACGCTGGTGATTTTGAAGAAAATCGTTCACTTCCCACAAATCTTCAAGTTGACCGCCAAAATATTTCATATCAGTCAAAATGGATAGGGCATCTGCATCCGCATTGAGATAAGTGCGACCCTGTTCCACCGCAGAGATATCCTCTGCAATATCTCCCGCAGATGGAGATTTCCTTTTGATTTCCGCAATAACTGAAAGCTCGTCCTGGGCGAGTGAATCATAAAAAGAAAAATCTTTTTTCATCCGCTTCCCTAATTGCTCCAGTTCATTCAATTTTACTGGACGAATACGAGAAGAAACTTCCTTTCGTTTCCATTCCATAATTTCGGCTAATTTATCCATTTAATTGAGAAGTTATTTTTATTTCGAGTTGAGTTTGAATTGCCATGTATTGTAACTCCTACAGAATGCGCGAGAGTGAGCGAAATTCAACGACTAAGACAAATTGTTACACAACTTCGGGCGCCAGATGG
>JABGUO010000007.1 GCA_018646565.1 Opitutia bacterium
CACCAAATGCTTTGGCAGCTTCATAGGCTTGATGGATATCTTCTGGTACTTCAAATGATCTTCCTCCATCCACAAACTTAGTAACCCTCCAATAATTTCCATTAGAATCCTTGTGAAACAATCGACCATCTTTTGCAGGGACTAAAGTAAGGCACTGAATCCCTGAACCTTCTTTCTCGATTTTAGAACGCAGGTGGCGGGTAACACGAGAGAAATTTTCCATCAATCCTTCCGGGTTCATGAAAATATCGTGGTTTATTCTTTGGAGTGTGTATCGATTCAATGTATCTCCGTCTTCGCAGAATAATAAAAAGGTATCATTCACATTTCCATTACCGTGTACTTCAGAGGAGCCAATGTAACCCTCCAAATTAAATTGATCCCCGACCTTGCTGATAAAACTTTTAGTGTGGTTTGCCAAACTGAAATAGCTTCCAAAAATTATTCTTACAGGTCAATCTTAGAAGAAGAGAGAATTTTTGATTAAAATTTTAATATCGCACCAACTTTATTGGGAGTTTAACGGAATTAATTGTATTAATTGCACATAAAACATATTAATAAATAAATGAAATTCTTCCGCTTCTCCCCCCTCATTTTTTTCGGCTTCCTCTTCGCATCTGCCGAGAAACCAAATATTATTTTTATCCTTACCGATGATCAGGGTTATGGGGATGTTAATGCACACGGGCACCCATTCCTTAAAACTCCGCACACCAATAAACTTCGCTCGGAAAGCGTGAGCTTTGACAATTTTTATGTCAGCCCGTCCTGCTCGCCCACCCGGGCTGCCCTCTTAACTGGCATGCATGAATTCCGTTCCGGAGTCACCCATACCATTGTACCCAGGCAACAACTCCATAAAGATGCCGTTCTCTTGCCCCAACTCTTACAGTCGGGCGGGTATAAAAATGGGTTCATTGGGAAATGGCACTTGGGTAACAAGCCCGGTCCGGAAAAGCGGGGGTTCGACTGGTGTTCGACCAATGTGGGAGGTCCATCCAAGCATTTTGATGCTACCTTTATTCGAAACCAAAAACGAATGGAGACAAAGGGCTTCCGGGAAGATATTTTTTTTGACGAAGCGATTACCTTTATCGAGGAATGCAAGGATGAACCCTTCTTTTGCTACCTTTCCACTTACTCTCCACATACTCCCCTCGCCGCTCCGGAAAAATTGATTAAGCCATTTAGGGATGCCGGATTGAATGATACCCATTCCACCTATTTGGCCATGATTGAAAATATTGATTATAACCTTGGGCGTTTGATGAGATTCCTTAAGGATACCGATCGGGAAAAGGACACGATCATCATCATGGTCAATGACAATGGTGTGACGGAAGGGTTGGATGTTTATAATGCGAACATGCGCGGGTCGAAGTGCACTGCGTGGGAGGGAGGAACCCGGGCCTTTTCTTTTTGGCGTTGGCCTGGGAAATGGAAACCAAAAGTAATCAACAACCTAACTGCCCACCTCGATATTTTCCCCACTCTATGTGATTTAACAGACTCTCCGGTTCCCTCCAGTCTTGAAAATAAGCTCGAAGGGTATAGCCTGCGACCACTGCTGGAAAGTAGCAAACCAATCGAATGGAACCCAAAGCGCATTTTATTCCACCATGTGGCCCGATGGCCAAGCGGCTTTGCAAAGTCGCATAAATATGCCATGGCCGGCGTACGACAGGGTAACCATCTAATGCTTCGCAGTCACGATTGCGGAAATCCTGAATGTCTCCAATATATGAGCCAGTGCAAGGGCTTACGAATTGTATCGCAGGGAAACAAAAATATGACTTACGCGCACGGCACTGCCCAGTATCATTGGGGTGTAAGTCCCCGAGAACATTGGGTTCTGTACGATGTAAAAAAGGACCCCGGTTGCCAGAATGACCTCTCCCAAGAAAAGCCTGGCCTGATTACTACGCTATCTATTGCCTACGAGAAATGGTGGGATAATACTTTCCCTGAAATGATGGCCAAGGGAGGTGATTTGGGAGATCCTGGAGAAAGAAGGAAAATGGCCACAAGGAACAATAAGAAAAGACCCAAGAATAAAAAGTAACTGACTTGGAGCAATTTTGTTACCAAACAATCATGAGTTTTGTAAAAGCTTGGCTCGATTATTAAAGATTGAAAGCGTTTTTCGCACCGCTTCTATACAAGGAAAAATCGTGTTAAAAATTGCGATTCGAAGCCATTTTTAAATCGTAGGGGCGGGGGGGCTCGAACCCCCGACAAACGGATTAAGAGTCCGCTACTCTACCAACTGAGTTACACCCCCAAGATTTGATGCAAAGGTAGCTTTATGGATGAGTGATTTAAATATGTCA
>JABGUO010000431.1 GCA_018646565.1 Opitutia bacterium
GAGTTACCCCTTATTATTTGCAATGTACAACGCGGTGGTCCCAGTACCGGACTTCCCACTAAAACCGAACAGAGTGATCTTTTGCAGGCATTATTTTCTAGGCATGGTGACTGTCCAATACCTGTGATTGCGGCACATTCTCCATCAGACTGCTTTGATTGTGCGATTGAGGCTGTACGAATCGCACTTACCTACATGACTCCGGTAATATTGCTTAGTGATTTATATGTGGCAAATGGAGCGGAACCTTGGCGCGTTCCCAATGTGAGCGATATTCCAGTCATTGAAAATTCTTTTGCGAAGACAGAGGAAGAATATGTTATCTATCGAAGAGACCCCAAGACTTTAGCTCGAACGCAAGCTATTCCAGGTCAAGTAGGATTGGAACACCGGATTGGTGGATTAGAAAAAGGGGAAGACGGGGGAGTAAGCTACGATCCAGATAATCATGAAGAAATGAGCCACCTCCGGGCACAGAAGGTTGCCGGAATTGCCAAATCTCTTGATCCAATTGAGATTCAAGGAGAACCGGAAGGAGATCTTTTAGTAATCGGGTGGGGCGGAACCTATGGTGCGATTTCATCCGCTGCAACTAATTTGAGGGATGAGGGATTTTCAGTAAGTAACATTCATCTTCGCCACCTTAATCCACTGCCAGATGACCTGGGAGATATCATTGGGCGATTTAAAAAAGTCATCGTTCCGGAATTGAACCTAGGTCAATTGAACCTATTACTACGGGCCAAATATCTGGTTGATGTTATTTCATACGGCAAACTGCAGGGTAAGCCCTTTAAGGTCTCCGAACTACATGAAAAATTTCTCGAACACTTGCGATAAGTAAATACTATAAATTTTATCAAATGAGTACTACAATTACAGAGGAAAATAACCTTACCAAAAAAGATTTTGTCACTCCAAATGATGTTCGGTGGTGCCCAGGATGTGGAGACTATGCAATTTTAAATGCCGTTCAAAGAACATTACCTGAACTAGGTATTCCCCGTGAACAATTTGTCGTAGTAAGTGGGATTGGATGTAGTAGTCGGTTTCCTTATTACATGAATACCTACGGCTTTCATACCATTCATGGACGTGCCCCTACAGTTGCCACCGGAGTAAAGGTAGCAAACCCAGATTTGTCAGTATGGATGATCACGGGAGATGGAGACGGGTTATCAATTGGAGCAAATCATTTACTTCATCTGCTTAGAAGAAATTTAGATATTAATGTTCTCCTCTTTAATAATCGAATTTATGGACTGACTAAAGGCCAGTACAGCCCGACCTCAGAGGTGGGGAAAAAAACAAAAAGCACACCTCTAGGTTCTGTGGATCATCCTATTAATCCATTGTTATTTGCCTTGGGGAGTGAAGCTACCTTTGTAGCCCGTACTACCGATACCGATATGAAACACATGATTGAAACCTTTAAGGCTGCACAAGCTCATAAAGGAACCTCATTTGTTGAAGTATTTCAAAACTGCGTGATTTTCAATAACAAGACCTTTGACTCGGTTACTTCCCGGGATGCGAAGCAAGACCAACTCCTTACTTTGGAGGAAGGTAAACCTCTCGTCTTTGGTGCAAACAAGGACAAGGGAATTCGGTTAAATGGATTGGATCCAGAAATTGTAACATTGGGAGATGGTATTGGGCACGATGATCTACTCATCCACCAACCCAGTAATCCTAATTCCGCGTATGCGAATATCCTCTCTCAAATGACATATCCTACCTTTCCGACACCCGTTGGAGTCTTAAGGCAACTGGATGGTCGCGAGACCTATGAGGACGCCTTAATCCAACAAATTGAATACGCTCAATCCAAAGACTCTGATAATTTACAAGAACTATTAACGGGTCAAAATTCCTGGGTTGTAGAAAATTAATCCCATTCAAACTTTAAGACTCTGTTCTAGTTGAACTTACCACTAATCATTTCAAAACAAAAACATGGAATTCATCGACAATCCAAAATTCGGCCATAGCAAATTCAAGTTACCTATTCTTCTAGTACCCGTTCTTATGTTTGGTGTGGTTATTCTGGGTATTATTGCTTCGAAGATTTACATCAGTAGTGTACTAGACCAACCACAGTCTGAAGAATCTCATTAAAATTCATTATGGGCGATAAACCTCATGTTGCATCCAAATCTCCTGCGGTAATGAAACTCGAAGCAGGAGAATATTGGTGGTGTTCCTGCGGCAAATCAAAAGATCAACCATTCTGTGATGGTTCGCACAAGGGATCTTCTTTTACTCCACAAAAAGTGGTAATCGAGGAATCTCGCACGATCGCATTTTGTAATTGTAAGCATTCTGCAAATGGGGCGATGTGTGACGGTAGTCACTCCTCTTTAGTTTAATAATTCGTTAAGTCCTTTACTAGTTCCTTTTTTGGAACAAGGGGAACTCCATTATTCCATTGGCCTTGGAAACTGATTAGACCGTACTTATCAAAGGATGTACCGTATCCATGTTCTACACCCATATTAAACTCTCCCTGGAAAGTGGCGACATGGCCTAACATCTTTTTTCCGTACCCATGGGGTCGTCCACTTTTCGATTCTCCCCAATAGGAATACCCGTTTGCTAATTCTATCCGTTTGATTGAATTTTTGAAACTTGGTATGCTTTTTACTGAAGTGTTCTTTTTTGCAGATATGTAAGATTGTAATTTCAATACC
>JABGUO010000432.1 GCA_018646565.1 Opitutia bacterium
ACCCTCCATGTGCCTTATGACAACCCATACAAGACTGTCATGCAGTTGACCAGTATGGCCTTCCTTCCCAATGGAGATGCACTGGTAGCCAGCCTGCCCGGGGATATCTGGTTGGTTAAGGGAATTAATCAAGACCTAAGAAAGGTTACCTGGCAGAGATACGCCACCGGGTTTAATCAGCCCATAGGGATTCATGTGGACGAGGAAGGTATCTTTGTGCTCGATCGTTGTCAGATCTCCATTCTGCACGACACCAATGGAGATGAAGAGGTGGATTATTATGAAAAGTACGCCAATAATTTTGGCGGATTCAACCGGAGTCATACCCATACCTTTGGCTTGCACCGAACCGGAGACGGGGCGTTTCATTTCGTACAACTAACCGACCTCTTCCGTACGGATACCAACCGAAAGACCGAGAGAGTTGCATACGGAGTCCGTAACTGTATGGGTATCGGCGGTACAAAGGATTATTTTTGGGTGGCACCTCAGGAAGGTACATGGACACCAGCATCCGCAATCATTGAAGTGAACGAAGGTGAGCACTATGGATCGAGCGGAGAGAAGAAAAACATATCCCCTCCCCTTTGTTACATACCCCGGGGCGTGGATAATTCAACCGGGGGAATGGTGCAAGTCACCAGTGATCAATGGGGCCAATTTAAAGGTTCACACATTGGTTTAAGCTATGGGGCGAACTCCCACTATTTGATATTACGGGACGGCTCGGGAACAAGACCACAAGGAGCAGTGGTTCCACTGGATGGAGAATTTATCTCCGGTGTAATGCGCGGAGCTTTTCACCCAAAAGACGGTCAACTCTACACAGTGGGGCTCGATGGTTGGGGTGATTATTCCACCAAGGATGGATGTTTTCAACGGGTGCGTTACATCGGAGGCAAAGTACGAAAACCAATTGGATTCAAGGCTCACGCCAATGGCATCCGGATTGATTTCGCGGTTGAATTGGATGCAAAGCAATTGCAGAACACCGCAAATTTCTTCGCCCAGCAATGGAACTATGAATACGGAAAACGCTACGGATCCCCCGAATTCTCGGTAAATTATCCTGATAGCCTGGGGCATGACCCAGTGGCAGTTCGCTCGGTACGATTACTGGAAAATAAAAAATCGATCTTCGTTGAAATACCTGACTTAAAACCGGTGATGCAATTATACTTAAGGATGAAGTTAAAGGATATGGAGGGAGTTGATTTTGCCGCTGATTTATTTACCTCTCCTATGTATCCGCACCCACCCTACTCTGCGAATGGTCTAGCAGAATCCGTTTTTTTAAAAGGAGAAATCGGGCAGTTACGAACGGAAAACACCAAGCCCAAAAAGCAGGCAGATTGGTCTGGCAAGGTCACTGAGGGAGCTCGAGAAATTATTGTAAAAACAATCAGTGGGTTAAAGTACGACAAGACCTTGATCGAAGCAAAGGCAGGTGAAGCACTGGTACTTAAAATGGTAAATGTGGATGCGATGCCTCACAACCTGGTGATTGTAAAACCTGGTGCTGCACAAACTGTGGGTAATGCATCCTTCAAAATGCTCAACGATCCAAAAGCGGGTGAAAAGAGCTATGTGCCCGACCTACCCGAGGTTTTGCACTTTGTGCCGGTGATCGAACCAAATAAACAATACTCTCTCCATTTCACCACCCCCAAAAAGGCAGGAGATTACCCTTTTATTTGCACCTTTCCTGGACACTGGATGGCGATGCAAGGAATCTTACGGGTTCAATAACCTAGAAAAATATATTTTGCTTTTGTTAACAAAATAAAGTTGATCCACCTCAAGCCTTCTATCAAAAGTGGAGGCTGAATGAAGTTATCTGCACAAATTAAGCAGGAAATTGGTTCCCGCTTAGAAAGGCTGGAAGATTTGCCAGCTCCCCTTACGGTGGAGGGGTTAAGTAAGCACTATGGCGTAAGCTACACTCCAGTAAGAAAAGCAATTTCGGAACTAATTGAAGATGGATTGATCCGTAAAAAGAATAATGGACGATTGGAGCAAGTACCGCTTCGTACCATACCCAAAACTTACCGCTACACAATTACCCAAGGTGTAAGGAAGGAGCATGACCCATTAAGAACCATTACCCGGGAACTGGTAAAACTTAGTTTATCTGGAAAAGCGCTTTTTGTAAGGGAAGAGCAAACCGCTCAAAAACATGGGATTAACCGCTCCACTCTCCGTCAAATCCTGCAACGATTGGCAGGGGAAGGTCTCATTTCGCACATTCCAAGACGTGGATGGCAAGTTAAGCCTTTTCGCCAAGAGGACTTACAAGCCTTTATTGAAATTCGCGAGGTAATGGAATTAAAAGCCTTGGATCTCGGAAAAGCAAAACTCTCGACCACGGAAGCAAAAAAAGAATTAGTAAGAATTCGTAAATCTAACCAATCACCCATTGAGCAGGGAGGAGCCGTCAGTATCGACAATTCTCTTCACCAGTACTTGTTAAAACTGGCCAATAATCCATACTTAAACGATTTCTTCGATCGGCATGGAAAGTACTATTCTATTTTATTCGATTGGGAGGGCGAAGATAGAAAAGCCGCAACCGAAGCGGTTGCCCAGCACCACGGAATTATCGATGCGTTGCTCGATGAAAATTGGCCCCTAGCAAAGAAACGACTTTCCTATCATTTACATGAAAACCACCCTGTACTAAGTAATTTAAAATACTCAAAATATACAAATTCATGATCAAATATTCCTGCAAATTCTTGGTTACACTCGCAATTGGAACTTTTCTTTTGGGAATCTATGGTGAGGCAAAATTAGAGGGTACAATCGTGATTAACGGAACAGACTGGTTCGATACAGAGGGTCGTAAAATATCCGCCCACGAGGGAGAATTGGCACGCTTCGGCGATTATTTTTACTGGTATGGCAGCAGTTACAAAAATAATCCACAAGGAAAGTTCCGTATGACTGCGGGCCCGGTATGGAATGGTGTGCAGGTATACCGCTCGAAGGATTTAGTAAACTGGGAATACCGGGGAGTATGTCTAACCAGACCTGAAAAAGGATTTGGCAAACTCGGAGCCACGGGGAGATCACACATTATCTATAATCAAAAGACCAAAAAGTATGTGATGTGGTATCGATGGTTTATTGCGATGCCAGCATCTTTTTTGATGGTCGCCACCGCAGATCATCCAGAAGGTCCATTCGCTCCTCTTGGTGCCAGGGAAGTGGGCACATCAACGGGTTTTGGTTCGGACATGAATGTATTTCAGGACGATGATGGAAAGGCATATTTAATTTACTGCGACCACAACAAGCCGGAAACCGGAGGAAACTGGAGATACGCCATCCGCATAGATAGCCTGACTGATGATTACCTCAATAGTAATCGTGAGGGAGTGATTGTTTTTGAAGGCGGAAACGAGGCACCTGCGATGACCAAGTACAAAGGTAAATACATTGCACTTGCCTCAGGTGTACATGGATGGGCCGGTTCCGAAACTCTATGCGCCACTGCAGATTCGCCCCTTGGTAAATGGACACCAAAAGGACACATCACTGAACAACGAACATGGGGATCACAAGTGACAGATTTAATCTATATAGAGGAATCCGATCAAGTTTTAGCTTTATGTGACCAGTGGTGGATACCGGACCGGGCGGATATCGACAAGTCACGCTATCTCTTTCTTCCTCTTCGCTACAACTCCAAATCAGGCAAGGCACAGATGGAATACCTGGAAAAATGGAACCCTCTAAACTGAGCAGAGGGACAAAAGTATGGGTTTATTCCTTTTAGTTTTTACGACATTAATTGCCACAACTCTTAACGGAGCCAAAAAGATTAGTTACGATCGGGATTTGCGACCGATTTTATCAGATCGTTGCTTTCATTGTCACGGCCCTGATAAACATGACCGTAAAGCAGAACTGAGACT
This sequence comes from Opitutia bacterium, assembly GCA_018646565.1. GTDB lineage: Bacteria > Verrucomicrobiota > Verrucomicrobiia > Opitutales > Seribacteraceae > Seribacter. The sequence continues at coordinate 3,918 of JABGUO010000432.1, forward strand.
GGATCAAACCGGTGGACCCGATCGTGCTTACCGGAGTGGAACCTGCACGTGTAATCCACGACCTTCTGGCATAGAAGCCAGCCAAATCCAATCA